>JBJHCD010000101.1:0-11045 GCA_050485845.1 Pirellulaceae bacterium
GTTATGGTCCGGATTTGGTCGTCAGTGCCGACGCGCCGACACGCTCCATCAAGTACGTGATCAGCTCGGCCATTTGAGTAGGATTCAGGTCGTTCTCCAAGCCCTCGGGCATCAGGGATTTCCCGGTCGCCCGAAGCTGTTCGAGATTCTCACGCAACAACTCATGCGTCCGTCCCTCTTGCTCGCGAAGCGTAATGCCGGTACTGGTCTCGCTGACCAGAATCCCCGTGAAGACACGACCGTCGGCGTGAGAGGCCACATACGTTTCGAATCGCTCGTCGACTTCCTGATTGGGATCGAGGATGGCGTTCAGCAAGTAACGGGGACTCTTCTGCGTGAGCGCCGAAAGATCGGGGCCGACATCATGTCCGATTTCGCCCACCCGATGGCATGCCGCACATTTTTGCGAGAACAGTTCCGCTCCGCGGTCCGCGTCGGCCGATGCTCCCAACGACTCCGCGTATCGCTCAATTAATTTCTGGCGGTCTGGATTGGATGTCGTGGCCAGCAGTTCGGCCGCTCGAACTCGAATCGACTCGTCGGTATGATTCAGCAAACGATCTCGGCGAGCGGCATCGATACTACTGACGGCAATCTGTTGCCGCTCAATCGCATCCAATAACCGCGGCACCCATGACGGCCGATTCAAGACGGCATCCAGAATCTCATGACGCACCTGAGGAGTAACGTACGGCGCGACTTCCAGCAAGGCGCTCGCCGCCTCCCTATCGGACCATTCCGCCAATGCGGCCACGGCCCCTTGCTGTAATGGGACGGGATGCTGCGGTTCGAACTGAGCCACCAACAGGTCCAAGTCCTCCTCCGCGCGAAGCTCGTCCGCCGCGCTCAGCAATCGCAGCCCGGCAATCCGAAGTTCAATCCCCTGGTCCGGCGCCTCGATGGCAGACCGAGTGGCGTGCAGGAGTTTGTGGAGTTGATCGAGCTGTGTGGGAGTCAGTAGATCGGAGAGTGTTTGACGTGAATCTCGAACCGACTGCAATACCTCCCGAACGGCGGCGAGTTTCCACAGGTCGTCGGCTGAGAGCGTACCGGACGTTTCCGGGGCGGACGAGGTGAGAGCGGCAATCGCCTCGACGGATTGACCGACTGCCTCGCGGTTCCCTAGTCGGACCGCCAACGCAATGTAAGGAGAGAGTATCGCCCGTTTGGCCGGCTCCAAATCCAGCCGGTCGCGCAAGGTCTCGAGGATCAAGACAATATTGTCGCCGTTGACGGAACTACGCAGCGCTGCCGAAAGATAGGGATCCCGGCCATCACGAAGCTGGAGATCCGCGATGGCTCGAGCCGCTTCCGGATCCTTCGATTCTCCCAATGTATAGGCCGCCTGCAGTCGAACTTCGTATGCCGAGTCCTCAATCCGCTCCAACACTGCCTGAAGGAGGTCATGTTGCTGGTCGAGCCACGGTTCGCTGAGCCGCAGTGCATGGCGACGGACGGCGGGATGAGGATCCTCCAGGCCCGCGACCAGCAACGAGGGATCCAGCCGACCGATTCCCTCCAGGGTGCAGAAGGCTTGAAGCCTTCCCGCCGGTTGCTCGCCTTGAGCCGCCAACTGCCGCAACCGGTCAACGACCGTGTCGGAAAGTCGGTTTTCCGGCGACGCTCGCCAGACAAGCTGTTGTTGAACTTGATCGCGGAGAACGCCGCTGGGATGGTCGAGCCAAGCGACAAGTTCTTCGCTGGGGAGCGAAAGTAAATTGGGGACTTCGTGCAGCGGTTGATTCTCGGGCACCAGGCGATAGATCCGTCCGCGAGTCGTCCCCGCAAAAAGATCCAACTCGGCCTTCGTCTCATCGGGAATCCACCGTTGGTGCTCGATCACGTAGCGATACATATCGACAATCCAGAGCGCTCCGTCGGGTCCCGTCCGCACTTGGACCGGGCGAAACCATTGATCCGTGGAGGCCAGGAACTCACGATCCGACTCTTCCGGTGGGCGGTGACCTCGAAACGTGGCTCCGGTTCGTTCCAGAGTGAGGCGGTGAACGACCTGATGGACGGGCTCGCAAGTGAACAAGTCTCCGAAATACTGCTCTCCGAGCAGCACATCCCGGTAGGATTCGATTCCGCAGGCAGAGGTCGCTCGTCCCGGAGGGCCCGAGAGGGCGAACATCACCAAGTCCCCCGCTGGATAAAGCCGATTGGCTTCCGCGTCGGCCGGAACGCTGACGCGGGGAGCAGGGGGAGCGACGAACGGATTTCTACGAACGTAGTGATCAGGGACCGGATAGTGCCAAGCCAAGTTGCTGTTATCACATCCGAACCAGTTTCCCCAGTCGTCACGCACTCGGCTTTGCTGGGTCACTCCGGTAGCAGGCTCGACCGCTCCCGTGTCGGGACGAATTCGAAAGTCGCGGCGATTCAGCGATGCTTGCCGGCCGGAAAAACTGGTGATGTCACCACCAAAGAGTCCTCCCGAACCGTACACCCAGTTGTCCAAACCATAACGCAATCCATTCACTCGGGCATGCGGATTGACCGTGGCAAAGCCCGAGTACCAGATCTCTTGGCTGTCGGCCCGTCCATCACCCGTCGTGTCTTCCAAGTAGAGGATATGGGGAGCATCCGTGACCAGCAGTCCGTTTCGCCACACCATCGCTCCCGTGGGAAAGCGAAGTCCGGTTACGAAGAGAGTTGAGTGATCGTATTGTCCGTCTCCGTTGGTGTCTTCCAGCACGCGAACTCGGCCTGAATGCCGAAACTCCTCGTCAACCTCTCGGGAGTAGTCCGGCATCTCGACGACCCATAACCGGCCGTCCGGCCCGAACTCGATGGCGACCGGATCGGCGATCATCGGTTCAGCCGCCACTAGTTCCACTCGCATCCCTGGAGGAATCTCCAGGCAGTGGAGGGATTCCTCGGGAGACCGAGGTGCGATTCCCTGAGTCGACTTTTCGGCGAAGAAGTAGGGAGGAGTCAGCTGGCGAACGGCCTGAATGATTTTCTCCTCGAGTCCTGGCCGGAAAGGGGCCGGCAGAGCGAAATAGGGAATCTCCGCTCCCCCGCCATATCCTCCTTCTCGCAACAATCGTTCGGAAGGGATATACGCACAGAAATCGTTACTGTATCCATGGACCCAGATCCGATCACGATCCAATTCCTTCTTCAGGCGAAGGGAGTAATCGACGCAGACTTCCCCGGCCAGAAAAATCATGTGCAGGTCGTCGCCGAAAGTGATCGTCTGAATGGGGTATTCAATCTCTTCCAGCAGCGCTTTGCCTCGCTGCAATCTTGCCAGCTGAGTCTGGGCATTGTATCCGGCCGGAGTCTCCTCACGGGCACGCTCCTCCCAGACTTCCTTTGCGGGCAACTCTTGGAGTGGAAGTTGGACATGCCGCAATTGATAGCTGACATCACCGCGAATTGGACGCATTCCCTCGGCCAGGCAGCGCACAACTTCGTCGGCAATTCTCGCTCCCTGCGCGGCGGCCACGTCGACCTTGTCCCCCGTGACGCCCGAATCGGGGTTCGAATCGGAGCCGGCACCGATGGCCACCAGAGCCAGACTACCAGGAAACTGTCGCTCGATTATTTCCTGGGCATAGCCCGCCCAGTCACCGCTGATCATGTTGTGCGACAGGGTGACGCAGTGGCAGGCATAGCTGACATAGACTGCTCGGATCTCATCTTCCAGTCCCTTCACCAGCAGCACCGGCAGGTCATGATCGACGGGCCCTCCGGGAGTACGGCGGTTCTTGGCAAAGTCCACCGTGCCGATGGACCAAGACAGGTGGCTCGGTTTTCGGTCGGCCACGGCCTCCAGCACCACTGTCTCCAAGGCGTCCGTTAGTTCGTCCGTGTAGCGATCTATTCGGGTCTGGTGGTCATCAGGAATGGGACGGCTGAAGATGTTGTCGCAGGCGCCATTCACCTTGGGAGTGGTATGGGAGTGAGAAAAGGCGACGACAAGCTGCCCGCGACTCACTCCCGTCTTCTCTTGCACTCGCCGAATCACCTCATCCAACATCGACTCGCGAATTCCCAGGCTATCCAGCGTGACGATGACCACGGGAGCCTGATCGCCACGACTGATGGCCATCGCCTTGGCCCAGATTTGCTGAGTGACCCCCTCGGATTCCTCGCGTCGAAAGCCGAAGCCATTCAGACGAATGGGATACTCCGGGGTAACATCGACTCGAGCCAGGCCGACATCGTAAAGCGTCCCACTGTCGGCCTGTTCTTCTTCGACTTGATCCTTCTCGGCAGCCGGCTGGTGCAGCATCAACTGCTCAATCACCTCCGCCGCCTCGGCGGGTGGGGCGACCGGAACGAAGTATCGATGCGATCCCGCCTCATCTTCCTCCCACTCATTCGAACCATCCTCCGCGAGAACAATTCGACCCGGGGGACTGAGCTTCCAGAGATGGTCGAGACCACCTTCGAGACCGCGCACGGCGAACAGCACGGCCGTTTGGTCCCAGCTTTCCCGATCCTGCAAATTGTTGAACAGCTCGTAACCACGACGGACCGGTGAGTCCTTGGGCAGCTTGTCCAATCCCGCGCCGGTCTTCACCTCGACCCCGACTTCAAATCCGCTGAACAGGATGGGAGTCGGCCATTGCTCAATGGCCACTCGCGAAGCTTCCGCGTCTCGGAAGACGTTCCATTCTTTCCCTTCTGGGAATCGACCTCCCATGCAGACCCAGGTCTTGACCTTTTGAGCGACCAGATCCCGACCATTCAATGGACTGTGACCGTCGGGTTTGGTTTCCAGCAAATTGCGAAAGTTCGTCAAGAAACCGACACTCACCATCACCACGCTCCGGTCGGGCTGCGCGGCGAGGACCGCCCGGTAAACGTGGGCTGCGTCTGGAGCTGCGTCGGCGGAGGGAATCTGATGGGGGAATTCGCGAGCAATCGCCTCGGCATACTTCGAGCCCTCGTCGACACCGGGGCCCTTGACGCCTCCCAGGGGAATATCGGGGCGTCCAAAGTAGGTGTTCAAGGCCGACAGGCAGGGAACGCTCCAGCGGTGCTTCGCCGACACACCCATGGCCAGAATCTCCACCTCCCCCCGGTCCGCCAAAGCATGCAGCAAGGCCACCGCTCCGACATCATCCACGTCAGATTCGATGTCCGTGTCGAAGATCATTCGCACGGGAGGAGCCGAGGGCTTGGGCTCATCCGCGAAACTGATCGTCGGGGAAATCCAGTTCCCGATGAGAAGCCCGATTCCCAGGAACAGGAGGGCATGTCGCCCAGCTTGGCAAATCGAAGTAATGCGAACAGGAGATGTCATTGCAGTCGTCTCAATAGCTCGGGAAAGGATGTCTTGGGAAAGAACGAAGGACAAAACCGAAAATGCCAGGATGACACCGCGAGGAAGGAGCGTCAGGGTTGGTTCGAGACAGGCGGGCTGCGGGGAGGAGGGGGATGAAGCGGAAGTGGGGGAGCCGTGGGGGAGAACGAAAAAACAGCTGAGCGGCCGGGCAACTCCAACATGACGAACCGACGCCTAATGGCTCGCCCGCGAGCCCATGGACGCCTAATCGTCGGAAGGCGGGAAAAACTTGGTCGAGAGTTCACGGATCACATCCTCGGACATCGATACGACGTCTCCCAGCGCATGGCTGTCAATCAAGGCCTCGGCGGTCGATTCGAGAACTTCCAACCGGTCGAACACATCCAGGATCGACGCCCCGCAGACCATCACCCCGTCGTTCTCCAGCAGAGCAACCGGACGACTCAAGGAGAGACGCTCCGCCAATTCGACTCCGTCACCAAATTGCAAACCGAAGGGAATCCGCTGCACGTCCCGAAGAAAGATGTAACTTTCCGGAATGGTTCGGGAATCCAGTGGAATCCCCGTGACGCTGAAGGCGGTGGCATGGACGGGATAGGCGTTCACGACCGAGCGAATCTCCGGGTGCCGATCGTAGATCGCTCGATGAATTCGAGCCGCTCGGCTCGGGATCTTTCCCGTCTCGTTGGCGCCCCGGCGAACGATCACGGGATCCTCCAGATCCAAGTCCTGGCGGTCAATCTGATACGGAGTAATCAAAAACGACTCGGAATCGAGCCGCACGGAAAAGCTCCCCTCGGTGCTGATCAACAGGCGCTGCTGGTATCCGCGACGCACAAAGTCGCGTAGCTGTCGCCGCAGCTCCAATTCCTCGGACTCGGGACGTTCCGGATCGAACGTCCGCGCCGGTCGCTCGACCCGCCGGGAAAGCTGCAATTGTTCATCGGACAGGTACTTTACTTGGCCCAACTGTCGAGCACGAATGATTGTCTTGGCGGTAAACTCGAGTGTCTCAAATCGCTGAAAAGCGTTTTGCAGACTACTACCTCCCACGACCACGCCATGGTTTTCCAGAACAACGCAGAAACTCTCTTCATGAAACTGATCGGCGATGTTTCGGCCGAGCAGTTCACTCCCCGGAAGGGCGTAGGGTGCGAAACCGACTTTTCCGCAGACATGATGAGCCTGATGGAAGAGGGAGGTGTCAGGGACCTGCCGGATGATGCTGAAGGCGACCAGGGCGACGGGATGAGCGTGCACGATTCCGTGAATGTCGGGGCGAGAATTGTAGATTGCCTTGTGAAAGGGAAACTCCGACGAGGGAGGGTGCAGGCCGACTCGAGTTCCATCGGCCCGGACGCAGACAATGTCCTCCCGCCGCAGCGATCCCTTGTCAACTCGAGCGGGAGTGATCCAGATGTCGCCATTCTCGGCCCGAATGGAAAGATTTCCGCCGGAAGTCGTCGTCATGCGATGTCGGTAGATGCGGTCCATCGTCCGCATGATCTCATCGCGAGGGTGAATTAATTCGTGTCGGTTTCTCATGAACCGATTAGAGCCGATGGATGACGGAATTTCCAGCATCGTTTTGGGGGGCCCTAAAGGGGGAACGGGATGTTTCTTGAACACCGGCGAGGCTCGAGCTAGACTGACGCGAACTACAACCCAGCCCTTACCCCCCCACGTGGCCTGCACGCGCCAACGTAGCTTGAGTCGTTGAACTTCATAAGGATTCCCGCACATGGCTGATCGCACCGACCGCCCGGCTCCCATTGGTCCCTGGGGACCCATTACGCGACGAACCGCGCTGCAATCCGCGGCGGCCGCCGTCGGAATGCTGGCCGCCTTCCGCTCTCCCGACGCCGCCGCGCAAGAAGCCGACACCCTCGGTCCAGACGACCGAAGGGCCTCACCGGTACGCTACGAGATGAAGAAGTCGATCAATCTCTGGGCCTTCCCTTACCCGGAACGGATGACTCTGCGCGAGTGTCTCGAGTTGGCGAAGAAGGCCGGATTTGATGGGATTGAGCTGAATTACGATCTGGAAAGCGAACTCTCCCCCAAGTCGGGAACTCGGGAGTTCCAGGCAATTCGGCGAATGGCGGACGAGATCGGCATTGCCATCAGTGGACTCTGCTCGTTCCTGTTTTGGCCGTATCCGCTGAGCAGCAACGATGCGGCCAAGCGGTCCCGGGGCCTCGAACTGGCCGGCAAGATGACCCAGGCCGCTCACGACATGGGGGTCGAGAACTTGCTGGTAGTCCCCGGAGCGGTCCACATTCCCTGGCGTGACGACCACGAACCGGTCGCCAACGACGTCTGCGACCAGCGAGCCCGAGAGGCTGTCGGAACGATGTTGCGGCAGGCGGAGCGTCTCCAAGTGAAACTGAACATTGAGAACATCTTCTTCAACGGCTACTTGCTCAGCCCGATGGAGATGAATGATTTCGTGGATAGTTTCGGGAGTGAGTCGGTACGCGTTCACTTCGACACGGGCAACATCGCCATGTTCCAGCAACCGGAACACTGGGTGCGGCTGCTGGGCGAGAGAACTCAGAACATCCACTTCAAGGAATTCAATCGCCAGGGGACGGATTATTCATTGGAAACGTTCCGCCCCCTCTTGGATGGCACGATCGATTGGCCCGCCGTGACGAAAGCCCTGGCCGAAACAGGATATGACGGGTACGTGACATTCGAGTACTTCCATCCGTACCGCCACTATCCCGAAGCGCTGATCTACCAGACCAGCGATTCCCTGGATCGCATTCTCGGTCGGATGTGATTCACTCGGTCACTTGGGTTCGTCTGTCGTTTGGGTTACTCGGTCGTTTGGGTTCGTTGAACGCGGGCGTGCTCGAGTGCCAGTTTTCCGACCAGTCGGCCGCTGGTCAACGCCCAAGCGATGTGCAGTCCGTGCCCCCAGAGGATCATGCCTCCCAGTCCATTCTGTCCGGCGGCGTAGAGCCCTGGAATCACGTTGTCGTTGCCGTCGAGGACCTGCAGCGACTGATTGATGGCGACGCCTCCCTCGGTGGTCGTGAAGTAGGCCTTCACGGGGCCCAGAAGCAGGCAGGGGCCGTTTTCAAGCGGGGGACCGAATCGGGGGCGTCCCAATCGATCGGGCTTTCCAGCTCGGATCGTGCGATTCAAGGCATCAACCGTCTGTTCCAGTGGATGTCCAGGAAGTCCCCGCTTCCTGGCAACATCGGAGAAATCGTTCCCCTTTACGGCCACGTCGGGACGTAGTCGCAGGTAATCGTCGACATAGGCGTAGGCGATGTCGGGCGCCGTGGAAATGAAGTGGGGCCACTTTCCGTAACGCTCCATCAGCCGCTGGTCCAGCAGCAGGTAGGCGTGTCGCCCTGGCTGGCGGGCGACCGCCTGTTCGCGATCCGGGGAGGCCAGTTCGTTGACGAACCGCGTTCCTTGCTGATTGACCAGGATCGCCCCATCTTCCAGCAATGCGTCTTCTGGATGCTGCCAGGTGACCAACAGTCGTTTAACGTACTTCCGCAGAAGCCAATCGGGGAGTCGTTTGGCGATACCGCCCAGCCAGCGGGCACTTCGGCCGCCGGCGGGAAGAAGTTGCTGGAAGGGTCGGCGGCGAGCGGGAACGAAGCGAAGTTCCGGACCGTAGGTGACGTCCATGTTCAGCAGTTTTGCCCCGACCTCCCTGGCCAGGCAATGTCCTTCGCCCGTGGCGTATGGGTTTATTCCCTCGATATCGCGAAACCCCTCCCCCTTGAATTCCGCGATAAGGTCCGGATTGTTGGCATAGTCGCCACCCGCAAGAACGACGCTGCCCGCCAGATATTCCCGAATCGCTCCCGATACCAGAGCCCGAACGCCGATAATCCGTCCCTCTTGCTGCAGTAGTAGTTTGGCCGTCGCCTCACACACGATTTCAACGGGAAAGCGCTGCAGGGCGAGTTGCAATTCGGCGATGTAGGCCTTCGCGCCCGGCACGACATTGTGCATCCGGGGGTGGCGGTTGGGGGGCTCCGGATGCGGCCCGACGAACGTCAGTCCCATCTCCAGCAGCCATTCAAACGTGGCCGCTGCCTCGCTCAAAAAAAATCGCCGAAGCGCTTCATGGTTCCTCGCTTCGATCTCGGGCGGGGCGAACTTGGCGACGTCTTCCGAGTGATCCGTCCAGGCATCGTCAATCTGTTTTTTTCGTTGCAAGGAGGTACCGGCTGCGGTAAAGCTCCCAATGGCGATCCCGGTGGTTCCTCCCAGATGAGGTTGGGACTCGAGCAGGAGAACCTTCCCCCCCGCCTCGGCCGCGGAGAGGGCCGCCGCCAAGCCGCTTCCTCCTCCCCCCACCACAATGACATCGTAGTGAGGGGAGTTGGGGGCAATGCTGATAACCTTCGTGGTCGATGTTTTCCCTGGGATCACCGAGTGCCTCAATGCCATGGATAAAAAAGTAGTCCAAGCCCGGCCAGGGCCCGCGTCTCCTTGCTGCTTCCGATGCTACCCATTTGGGAACTCGCCCCCTATGATGCAGGAGAGACACAGGCTTGCTCCTCCCGACCTCCGCCCGAAGAACGGCAAACTCCCTCCATTATAGCCGCCATTTTCCTGATCCTGTCGCCGCATCATGACCGCTCATTTGGAAATTCAGAACGTGAAGAAAGTTTACTCCGGCGGCGCGGGGGGAGTGGCCGCGTTGCGTGGGGTCTCCTTCGAGGTGGACGAGGGGGAGTTCGTCGCGTTGTGGGGACCGTCGGGCTGTGGAAAGTCGACCTTGCTGCACATCCTCGGTGGCATGGATCGACCAAGCGAAGGAAGCGTCCGGCTGCAGGGGCGTCCGCTCGAACAACTGACCAGCAGCCAACTGGCTCCCTTCCGCCGCCGTGAAGTCGGGTTCGTCTTTCAGGCCTACCATCTGCTACCGACGCTGACCGTGCGAGAAAACGTGGCTCTCCCTCTTTGCTTGGATGGAGTGGCCGAAACGCCGGCTCATGAACGGGCCGAGGAGTTGCTGGAGCAAGTGGGATTGGCCGACAAGTCGCGAAACTATCCGAATCAACTTTCCGGAGGGGAAATGCAGCGTGCGGCGGTCGCTCGGGCCGTCATCCACCGTCCGCGGATTCTGCTGGCCGACGAACCAACGGGAAGCCTGGACAGTGAGAATGGCCGTCGAGTCATGGAACTTCTACACGAACTGAATCAAGAGCATCGGCTGACCATTCTACTGGCGACCCACGCCCCCGAGGCGGCACGATTCGCCAGCCGGATCCTGAAGATGCGTGACGGACAATTGGAGAGTGTCGTCGAGCATGATCGGGTTTCATCGACTCCTTAAGCAGTTTATCGGCCGGGCTCTGCTTCGCCAAAAGCTCCGCGCGCTGGTCGCCGTCGTGGGCGTGGCCTTGGGCGTGGCGGTCATGGTCGCCATTCGACTGGCGAATGTGAGCGTCATTGAATCGTTTCGAGCCGCTGTCGATTCCGTCAGCGCCGGTGTCTCCCTGCGAATCTTTCCGCAAGCGGGTCCGTTTCCCGAGGAACTGCTGCGAGAGCTGAGGTGGCTGCCGTCGCATGGTCGGGTCTCGCCCGTGCTCGAAAACTACGCGATGGAGTCGGGCCTGGCCGGCCGGTTGAAGGAGGAAGGGAAGGTCCTCCTCCGCGGGCAGGCCGTGGGCACCCGCATCGGCGCCGGACGGGTGCGGGTCTACCGTGACTACGAGGAAGTCTTCGTCCGGAAGCGGGCGCTGCGGACCCGGTTGGCTGAGGGGACACCCCTGGACGAGGTCCCTGCGGAAGAGCGCGTCTT
>JBJHCD010000102.1:0-10933 GCA_050485845.1 Pirellulaceae bacterium
AGGTCGGGATACTCACAATTTGCCCTGCGGGTGTGGAGGATGCATGACGGTCTTTGAAGCCGTCGGGCGAGGTTCGATTCCTCGGCGGGGTACTGAATCAATCGTTCTCGGAGTGTGCCGGATTCGCACGCAACTTTGCGAAGGTCGAAGACCAGGTTCGATTCCTGGCGAGAACACTTTTCACTGACGCTGGAGCCAGACGGTTAGGCGGCTGCCTGCAAAGCAGTCTCAAGTGGGTTCGACTCCCACCGGCGTCTCTTTGAATGGAAGGTCGTTGATGTTGTCTGTCCAGCGGCATGCAGGTCACCCGGCAGGGTTTGGCACTGCCTGTCCCGTGAATGGGTTCTGACCAGGGAACGTCGACGTCGGAAGGACCTGATGAACAAGGTCATGGAGGCCCGGAAGGGGGCCGAGGCCAACCTGATCTCGCGTCGCGAGGAAACGGCTGCCATGCGGTCGCAGGCCAACACGGCCAAGCTGCTGGCGGACAACCCGGTCCTGATGCGGTTGCGCGAACTGGAAGTCCTCGAAAAGATCGCCGCCGCCGGCAAGCTTCAGATCGTGCTGGGTGAAAAGAACCCGGGCGAGAAGGGACTGGCCGACAAGGTGATCAACCTGCTGTAAGCCATTCCGGACATGTTTCCTCAATTTTTCCGAGCGATCGATGCCGGGCCACGTGGGGGTAAAGGGGGTTAGTCATTCAGTGACATGGTCACCACGGGTTGCCAATCGGCGACTCGCCAGACAATAATCTTCCCCGCTTGGTCGCCACTTGCCAGCAGCTTTCCGTCGGGTGAAAAGGTGACACATTCCACCGCGTCTCGATGTCCTCGAAGCTGGATCGCCGATGCCGAGTCATGCAGGCGGCGAACGAGCCTACGGGCTCGAATCCGCGTCTCCGGGGAAGGCGAATCGAGGGCCTCGAGCAATTGCGTTTCGGCCGCCGGTCCGATCCGAGCCAGTTCGTGGAAAGCCTGCTCCCGAGCTTCATACGAGTCTTCGTCGAAGTGGGTCAGCAGCTGTTCGATTCGGGCCTGCAATTCGGGTGTTGCCGTTCGGTCCGCGCGGAAGATCCGGACTTGAACGCTATTCGTTGCCAATGCCAACCAGTGACCATCCGGCGAGTACTCACTCCAGTGCCCACCCCCAATGCCTTCGATGCGAGCCAGCAGGTTGTAGGAAGAGGTGTCAAATATTCTTGTCCCACTCGTCCAGCTGGAAACGACCAAACGGCTGCCATCGGGGGAAAACCCAACGTGTGGCACGAGCGATCCCAGCTGTTCGAACTGGTGCAGCTGAACGCCGTCGCCCAGGTTCCATAGGCTCGCGGCGGAATCGCGGGCGTCTGCAGTCGCCAACTGACTTCCGTCTGGTGAGATGGCGACATGGTAAATGGGGCCACTGCGCACCAACAGTTGCGAAACCGGTTCACGGGTCGCGGCATTCCAGATAGAGACTTCTCGATCGTAGCTGCCCGTGACAATCCGTTCGCCGTCCGGCGAATAAGCGACCGATCGGGCGTACTCTGGGTGGTCCGATAATTCCCCAGTGACCTCACCGGTCGCCACGTCAAACAATTTGGCTTCGGGTCCGAACCGGGCCAACGCCAGCTCCCGACCATCAGGTGAAAACGCCAGCCGGGCAAATCCAATCGACTCGGTATGTTGCCAGTGAGGCTGAAAGGAGTCGGTTTGCCAAAGGACGAGACGGCCGTCGGCAAGGCTGTCTCCGCCCGCGGCAGCCAATAGGCTGCTGTCCGGGGAAAAAGCAAGCCCTCTGACTTGCCGCGGACGAGCATCCGGCGACTCTTGCCCCGAGACGGTCATCCATGGCATCAGAAGTGCCGGCAGGAGGCTGATGCCGATCGCGCGAATACTTTGCCCGCAAAAGCGGCGTCGTTTAGGCTGATTCATTCTGCTTTCTCCGTTAACTGCTCGATGTCCCAGACGAGGACAGTCGTGTCTTCATGGCTTGTGGCGAGGCGACGACCATCGGGAGAGACGGCCAGTGCAGCCGGCCAGCGGGCCAGTGAAACGCGCGCGAGTTCTTCACCGGTGAGAGTATCGTGGATACCCACGAAACGTTCGCGCTTATTCGGTTCGGAAAGTTGACTGCCTGAGACGTACAGGTGATTTCCGTCCGCTGAGAATTGAATATGGCTGACATTGCCTCCAGCAGCGGGTGTGAGCGCCTGATGAATCACCTCGAATGTCGTAAAGTCCCGCAGACTCACGACGTCAACCAAATTTCCGGCGGCGTCTGGACGTCGATCACGCTGCACCGTCACGATCAGCGTACTGTCGGGGGAAGCGACAAACTGGGAAATGGGCTCCTCGAGTCGCCGGAGTTCCCGGCCGGTGGCCGTGTCAACCACGACCAGGGTCTGGGAGACATACATCTGCAAATGGCGGCCGTCGGGCGTGATGGCGGCCTGGCTCACGCTTGAAAAATCCACGGCGGACATCCCAAAGGAGGAATTGTCCACGAACTGGCCATTCCGCTGTAGTTGACCTGACGCGGTACGAGTAAAGCCGAAACCATCCGGTCGAACATCGTGTTCGGCAATCGCTTTTCCCGTGTCAATATCCCATGTGCGCAGGTACAAGTCGTCGCCAAAGGAGAGAAAACTCTGACCGTCGGGAGGAAAGGCCACCGCCGAGCCTTTGAAGAATCCAAAGGAACCGTGACCGGGAAGTTCGTATTTCTGAATTCCAGTGTCCGTGCTCCAAACCCGCATGACATTTCTGGAATCAATCACTGCGGTGTACTGCCCGTCTCGCGAGACAGCGAGGCTCAAGACGGAGTGCGGTCCCCCCTGCATTTCTCGAAGCTGTTCCCCTGTCTCCGCATCCCATACGTGGACCGTCGATGCACTTCGCGGCGCCGTGACTAGCTGCCGGCCATCGGGTGTGAATTGCAGGACGTAGACCCAATCGTAGTGCCCTGGAAATTCCTCGTGTCGGGGCCGACCATCCTTGAGGTTCCACACATGAACGGCGTGCGCGCTTGGCAGTCCAGTGGAGCCTGCGATCCACTGTTGATCGGAGGAAATGGTCGCATGACCCAGGCGTGGCCCTCTAGCATCATACGTTTGAACCAGCCTCCCCGTGGCTGCTTCCCGTAACTCCAGACGGCTTTGACCATCAGTCACGGGGATGAGCAACAATTGGCCGTCGGATGAAAACTCGATTCGATTGGGATAGTAGTGGACATCTGACCGATCATCGATTCTCCAAACCAAATCTCGCGTGGCGACATTCCAGACTCGAACTCCCGCCCGCTCGTCGCTTCCAGTCGCCAACCATTTTCCATCGGGTGAAAAAGCTACGGAATTGGCACCTCGTCCACCTTCTTTCCGCGACAAAAACTTCGTGGGCTCATCGCCGAGCGACCAATTCCACAGAGCCAGTTCTTGATCGCTCGCAACTGCCAACAACTCGCCGTCACTCGAAAACGCCAGAGACCGGACATGGCCCAGTACGGCTTGCTGCGAGAGCAGCTCTTCGCCGGTTCGTAGATCCCAGATCGCAACCTTGCCATCCCCTGCTCCGACGGCCACGGTCTGGCCGTTTGGGGCAAAGGCAATTTGCGGACTGTGATCGGAACGTGACTCGTTCCAGCTCACCTCGGTCATGATTTCCCCCGATTCAATATCGAGGACTTGCAGTTTCGTATTGGGTGCTCCAGCTTCAGGTCGTGACTGGTTGGCAAGGATACCGATGCTCTTGCCGTCGGGGGAAACGTCAAATGACCGAATCGCGTACCCGGGCGATTCCAATTCGCGTATTAACTTGCCACTGACCACATCCCAGATGCCGACGCCACCATTTCGCCCCGAGCCGGCAAGTCGCTGCTGACCAGGAATAAACGCGAGGGAAAGATCTCTGTTGGGGGCTGCTCGAAAACGGAGCGTACCAATTCGCGTGTGTACTCCTTCCGGTAGTAAGTCGCCGTGGATATCGACGCGAACCCTCTCGCCGACCTCCTCCGCTTGGCGGGGAACAGCTTTCGCGTCGGAGTCGGAGTCCATCTCTTCCGGCTCCACGCTGCGTGCTCGCTGATCGGTGGGCTGAATCGGTTCCTCGGCTTCCGCCTCTTGGTACTCCGCCGGCGCTTCGACTTGGGGAAGCATCGCCCAGACGACCAAGACGGGAGTGACAAGTAACGATGGGGCGACGAGTAACGTGGTCACGAGACCGATACGGGTAAGTCGAACTCGAGGGGCATCCGCCGGCTGTAAGAGCCGCAACACTCGGCGGCGCAACTCCGAAGTCCGAGTTCCGGAAGCGGCCAGTACCAAGGCACCGTGGGTTGCGGTCCGTCGAGCCGATGACAGCTCGGCCATCCGGACCAGTGCATCGGCATATCGAGGTCCGCTCCAGCCGGCCGCCAGCACCAGATCGTCGGCCGCCAATTCTCGTTCGCGACTGACTTGCCGGCTGACGAGCCAGACTGCCGGATGAAAGAACAACAGCGATTCGATCATCCGCTGCAGCAGATTGACCAGCGTGTCATGACGGCGGATGTGCGCCAGCTCGTGCAGAATCAGCGCCTGCAGCTGATCGGGCGTCAAGCCGCTGATCAGCGCGGCGGGAAGCACGATCATGGGCTGGAGGACTCCGACGACAATTGGTACGGTAATCTTCTCGTACAGCGCCACTGCCGGTGCGATCTTCATACCGACACGAGCTGCCTGATGGCGAACCATCGCCAGTAGGTCGGCGTCCGCGACGAGTTCCGCGGCCCGTCGCAATCGCTCACCGCCTCGAAGTCCGATCGTCAGTCGAGCGACCATGGCCAGCACGCCGAAAAGGTACGCGGATGCGAGGTACGGAGCCAGTGGAACAAACCATATCATCATCCGGTCATAACCGGGGATTTCGCGGCCGAAAAGCATGATTGGGGGCCGAGCTTCGGATGGCCGACTGCCGTCTGCCAGGGAGCCCGATGGGAAAGTGATCGTTCGCTCGTCGGCGGAAGACTCCCGCTCGACTTCGGTGGCAGGTACCGACAACGATTCACGATCTGATGGGGAACTCTCCCTTCGCTCAATGATCGGAGTGTCCTCGAATTCAAGGCCTTGCCCCTCGATGGTTGACGACGCTAACGGATACTGAATGCGCGAATCGTGCGCGTCGCGTGTCCCCGCAACCGAGTCACCGTTATCGGTCGGGGCGATCATGGTCCCGGAAAGGTCGATCAGAGCACACGTCACGGGAAGACAGGCCGCCATGACCAGAAGGGCGGCGACATTCAGCCCGTACCGCAGCCGGGCGTCGGCTTGGCGGAACAAACGCCCCACGATTACGACGAGGACCGCCACGGCGAGACCTTGCCAGAGAAAATGCAATAGCGCGATCGTCACGCGCAGCGACAGGGAACCACCGAGCCATTCAATTGCGTTCATTAGTTCGCTCCTCCAGGGCACTGGTTGCCCGCGCGGGATGTTTTCTTCGAGTGCCGAACACAACCCCGTGGAACGGCCCGAGCTCGCGGGATGAGGCCGTCATTTCGGAGTAATATCAGGTCCTCTTATGGGAGTGTCGGTCGAGGTTACTTCTCCTTCAGGCGGCGGTTAATCATCCGACGCAGATCTTTCAATTCTTCCTCATCGATCTCCTTCACGTCGAACAGCTTGAGCAGGAGGGCGGCGGTCGAGCCGTCGAAGACGCGGTCGACCACGTCGCCGAGAACTTGCTGAGCAACCTCGGCTTCGGTAATCCGTGGCGCGAAGAGATAGGTGTTGCCCTGCTGAGTGCGTCTCAAGTACCTCTTGCCCACCATCGTGTTCAGCGTGGTGATGACGGAGGTCTTGGCCAGCTCTCGCCCTTCCTCGGCCAACGCCCCCTGGACATCTCGCGCCAGACGGGGCGACTGCCGCCAAAGTATCTTGAGAATCCGCAGTTCCAGCTCGGTCGGGTGTCTTGAAGGTGATCGTCCCATTTCGCAGCTCCTGGCCCAGTGATCGACCGATCGTCTAGTTCTGTAGACGATATCGGTGAGGCCGTTGAGTGTCAAGCAGAAAAATCGGTACTTCGCGCGAATTTGTATTTGTCATCCCCATGCCAGGAGGGTACCGCTCGACTGACTTTGCACGACCTGCTCGGAGAAACTCCCGATGACTGTACGCCGCGTGGAGCGAGATGCCGTGGAGTCGACGGCGGCGGGTACCGGCGATGAATTGCGGATGGGCAATTTGCTCGATCGCTGGGAAGAGGCCCAAGAACGGGGCCAACCCTGTGACTTGGAGTCGCTCTGCGCCGACTGTCCGGAGTTGCTGGATGCCTACGCCGGCGTCATGAATCCAAGACCGCGGAACACGGCACTCCTCAGCTTCGTCCATGCCACGACCCGCTCGCACCGCCGCAAACCTCCGCGACCCTGGCCGCCTTCGAACCGGTGACGGTACGCGGACGCGATCCCGATGTCGCGGATACCGGTTGGTACGTCATCGTTCAATCGGTACCGGATTGACCCTCCGGGTCACGGCGGCCCCACGTCCGGTCTGGGTTGGATTCATACGAGCGAAGACAGACACCCTGGCAGCGCGGTTCGGAATAAAATGCAAATTCCGCGCGCCTCATTTAACGGCTTGCCGCTAAAGCGAGTCTAGGGTTTGAGTTACCCAACGCTGCACGTTTTCTTCCAGCACGGTCAGGGGAACCGAGCCGCTGCCGAGCACCACTTCGTGGAACTGACGCAAATCGAATCGATCCTCCAGCTTCTCTTCCGCCCACCGACGCAGTTCGCGAATCTTCAATTCGCCGATCTTGTAGCCCAACGCCTGCCCCGGCCAGGCAATGTAACGATCCACCTCGGCCTCCACATTGTGCCTCGATAGGGCTGTATGCTCGAGCATATAGTCGATCGCTTGCTGCCGAGTCCAACCGAGATAGTGCATCCCGGTATCCACCACCAACCGGCAAGCCCGCCACATCTCATAACTCAACCGACCAAAGTCGCTGATGGGATCCTGATAAAAACCGACCTCCAAACCCAATCGCTCGGCATACAACCCCCAACCCTCCACGAATGCCGTCAGCTCGGTAAAACGGCGAAACATGGGGAGCCCCTCCAGTTCCTGCTGCAAGGCCAACTGCAAATGATGTCCCGGGACCGCCTCGTGCAGCGACAGGGCCTCCACCTCAAACAAGGGGCGGCTCCGCAAGTTGTAGGTGTTCACATAGTAAAATCCCGCTCGGCGACCATCTCCCGATGGCTGCATGTAGTACGCCGTCGTCGTGTATGGAGCGATAAACTCGGGAATAACCCGAATGCCATAAGGCGTCCGAGGGAGTGTGCGGAACAACCGAGGCAGTTCCCCATCCATCCGCTTCAAGACATACGCCACCTCCCTGAGCAGCTCATCGGCCGTTTTCGGATAGAACTCGGGCGAGGTACGGAGATGCTCCACAAACGCCGAATAGTCCCCCTCAAATTCGACCTTCGCCGGGATCGCCCGCATCTCGGCCCCGATCCGAGCGACCTCGTCCAATCCGACCTGATGGACCTGTTCGGGGGTCAGATCGAGCGTCGTGAACAATTGCACGCGATGCCGGTAGAACTCGCGCCCCCGCGGCAAGGCCGAGGCCCCGATCGAACCGCGCGCCCCGGGAATGTATTCCGACTGCATGAATTCCAGCAGTCGCCGATATCCCGGTACGACCACTTCCTGAATCGCCTCGCGGGCCCGGTGGGTCAGTCGCTCCCGATCTTCCTCCTCCAAAAACTCCAGTGACGAGCGGAAGGGAGCATACAGCAGGCTCTCGACAGGGTTCTCCACGATGTGCGGGCGAACCGTCCGCTCGAACCCGTCGAGCGACACGCCCGGAAGGACCATCCCTCGCTCGAGTCCCACCCGCATCACGTCGAGATGCTGGTCGACATATGTGCCGAAAGCCTCCAATCGAGACAGATAGTTCTCAAAATCCCGTCGAGACTCCAGCGGCACCGTGTCGGGTAGATCGGGAAACTCGACATGAAATCCCGAACGGTTCGTCAGTGGAATCAAATGAGCCCCAAACTCATATTCCGCCAAGTCCATCTCCAGACCCCGGCGAAAGATGTCATAGTGAATCTGGTCGGACCTCGAAAGCTGTTCGCGATTGATCTCCAGAAGCTCCGACAACTCACGCTGCTGACGGTCCCGGTACCGCTCCCGTGCCGGTAAACTGACATCCGGAAGCCGATCGTTGTACCGAGTATCGCCAACTCGAGTGGCAAAGAGCGGGGAGGCCTCCAGTCTCGCTTCCCAGGAGGCCTCGACCAATGCCGATAACTCCGGCGACTCAATCGCTTGCCCTCGAGCCGAAGAGGCGACCAATCCGATCCCCAAGAGGAAAAGTACCGTATGTCCGAAGCCCCGGGAGTTACGCATGATGTCGGTTCCTTAAGATTTCCGTCCGGCGCCCCCAGCGGTGCAATGCAGTTTGACGCCAACCGCTGGGAATTTGCCCTCGGTCCACTTATAACGGAATGGCCGACAGAAGCAACTCGATCCGCCCGGCGGCAATCGGGAGCGGACTGCTGGCGACGAATGCGTATTTCGACCAGTCGGCCGAGATTTTCCGGGTCGGTCCTGAGCATGAGGGGCAGCGAATGACGCGACGCGAGCAATTCCGTCTTCCGGGGTGGCAGAGCCACCGAACATCAACTTTGGTTCTCTTCATTCCGCTAGTCGGCGGCCTGTTGCTGCTCGGTACTCTCCCGTCCTCCGGGAGATCCGAAGATGACGCCGAGAGCCCTTTTCCTTCCGTTTCACGAGAAGCCACCAGAGACCCGTCATTGGCTCCGACTCACTTCGACATCCTTATACGCGGCGGGACCATTTACGATGGCACGGGTTCGCCCCCCGTGGAGGCGGATCTGGGAGTTCGAGGTGACAAGATCGCGACGGTGGGCGACCTCTCCGCCGCCACGGCCGATGTTGTCCTGAATGCCGACGGGCTCGCGGTCTCTCCCGGCTTTATCAATATGCTCAGCTGGGGGACCACTTCCCTGATGATTGATGGGCGGGCACAAAGTGATATTCGCCAGGGAGTCACCT
Organism: Pirellulaceae bacterium; assembly: GCA_050485845.1. Lineage (GTDB taxonomy): Bacteria > Planctomycetota > Planctomycetia > Pirellulales > Pirellulaceae > JBJHCD01. The sequence goes on from JBJHCD010000102.1 coordinate 9,047, forward strand.
TGGAGATCTTCGGCGAGGGCTGGTCGATGGGCCCGCTGAATAACAAGATGAAACGGGACCTGATTCAGCAGCAGGGAGACCTCCGCTATCCTGTCACCTGGACCACTCTGGCCGAGTACCTGGAGCAATTGGTCCAGCGGGGCGTCTCCCCCAATGTCGCTTCCTTCGTCGGGGCGACAACGATTCGGATCCATGAACTGGGATACGACAATCGCCCCCCCACCCCGGCCGAGTTGAAACGGATGCAGGACCTGGTCCGCCGTGAAATGGAGGCCGGAGCGCTCGGAATCGGTTCATCCCTGATTTACGCCCCTGCATTCTACGCCCAGACCGACGAGCTGATTGCCCTCTGCCAAGTCGCCGCTGAGTATGACGGGATCTACATATCCCACCTTCGCAGTGAAGGAAATCAGCTGCTCGAGGCCGTGGATGAACTGCTCGAAATCGCTCGCCAAGCCAACATCCCCGCGGAAATCTACCATTTGAAAGCGGCCGGCCAGGAGAATTGGGACAAGCAACGGGAAGTGATTCGAAAAGTCGAAGCAGCGCGAGAGGCCGGTTTGCAAATCACCGCCGACATGTATACCTACACGGCAGGGGCGACGGGATTGAATGCCGCCATGCCCCCTTGGGTGCAGGAAGGGGGCTTCGAACGTTGGCGGGAACGATTGCGCGATCCCAGGATTCGATCTCGCGTCCATCGGGAAATGCAACAGCCCTCCGATGAATGGGAAAACCTGTTGCTGATGGCCGGGTCGGCGGACAAGGTTCTGCTAGCTGGATTCCGCAACCCGGGACTCAAGCACCTCACCGGCAAAACGCTCGGCGAAGTCGCCAGGCTGCGTGGCCGCTCGATTCCCGATACCGCCATGGATTTGGTGATTGAAGATGGGAGCCGAGTGGAGTGCGTCTACTTCTTGATGAGTGACGAGAATGTGCGCGAGGCCGTTCAGCTCCCTTGGGTCAGTTACGGATCCGATGCCGCGGCCCTCGCTCCCGTGGAACCCTTCCTGACTACCAATCCCCATCCACGAGCCTATGGCTGCTTCGCTCGGCTCCTGGGGAAATATGTTCGAGACGAGCAGCTGATTCCCTTGGAAGAGGCGATTCGAAAACTGACCGGATTTCCGGCCACGAATCTAGGAATTCGTGGTCGAGGTTTCCTGAAGCCGGGTTACTATGCGGATATCGCCATTTTCGATCCGCAGAAGATTCAGGATCATGCAACCTACGAAGCACCTCACCAGTACGCCACCGGCATGCGAGACGTACTGGTCAACGGCGTTCTGGTGTTACGGGATGGCGAACATACGGGAGCGACGCCGGGCCGAGTGGTGACGGGACCAGGAAAGGGACGCCGGACCGCTCGTCCTCCAGTCGAAATGACCGATGAGGGAGCGGCCGTGCATGAGACGAGCTATGTCTTCGATGGTCACAACGACCTCCCCTGGGTCATGCGGCAGCGAGCCTCCTCGTCGTTCGAGCGGTTTGATATTTCCCAACCGCAACCGGCCATTCACACCGATATCGAACGACTTCGCCAGGGGAACGTGGGAGCCCAGTTCTGGTCCGTCTATGTCCCTGCCTCCACGGCACGCAGCGGCGAGGCACTCCAGCAAACCCTGGAGCAGATTGAATTGGTGCACGCCATGATGGAGCGTTATCCCGACGTTTTCGCCTTCGCGCGAACGGCCGATGAAGTCGAACGGATTCAAGCGGAAGGGAAAATTGCATCCCTGATCGGCGTGGAAGGGGGACACTCGATCGAAAACTCGCTGGCCAACCTGCGGCGACTGTACGACCTGGGGGCTCGCTACATGACCCTGACGCACAGCGACACGCTCGACTGGGCCGACTCGGCCACCGACCAACCTCGCCATCGTGGGC
>JBJHCD010000103.1:0-5245 GCA_050485845.1 Pirellulaceae bacterium
TCAGCAGCTGGAGCAGATCTTCTTGGGCGAGACGCAAGTCTCCGACGAGGGGCTGGCGGAATTGCAGCGAAAGATCCCCCGGTTGGTCATTCGAAAAGAAGAAGGTTGATCTGGACGCGAATTTCGGTTTCTGCATAATCCGGCCCCGGCTACGGTCTGGAGGGTGGTCGTCGACTTCCCGAAATCCGCGGCCCCCCCATCCCACTGGGGTGGCTTGACCGTCGATCACGTACGTCCTCAATGGAGGTCTTCGCCAGGAAGGCTGTCATGACGCAACCAACCACACCCGTCTTCCCCAATTGGGGTCGTATGTTTTTTCCGGTGCTCCTTCTGCTGAGCTGCAGTGTCGTCGGTTGCGGCACGCAGGCCTGGCAAAGGTACAGCGAGTCCCCCGCCAACCCGGCCGTCTGGGTGCGCAGCCTGTTTCCGCCGGATGGGGAGTATTTTTACAACAACAAGTCGCATGAGATTGAGCGGAGTCTCAGTCGCGAGCAAAACGTCAGTCTGTAGAGCTAATCCTCCGGGAAAAAACCAGACAAATCTCGGGGAGAACCCCCGGAACAAACTCGGAAAAACCCCGGAACATACTCGGAACATACTCGGAACATACTCCGTAACAAACCGCCGAACGAATCCGCGGCTACTCACGGTCCTCCAACTCTTAGGCCTCTTGCCCGTCCTTCAACGGTACCCCCTCAAGACGCTAGACTAACGATTGGGAAAGGTTCGTTGGCTTTCGTCACGTTTGACTTGTTGAGAATTCATGAACGATTCCGAGTTGTCCTTATTTCGTCAAATCTGCTCCCATGCCCAGCAGACGGCGATGCTCGATTCCATCTCCGCCCTGCTGAATTGGGACGAGCGGACTTTGCTCCCTTCGTCGGCGGGCGAGTACCGGGCCGAGCAAGTGACCTACTTGGCCGATTTGATCCATCAACGCCGCACGGATCCGGTCTGGGGCGACCAACTGCGGCAGTTGAGTGAATGCTCCCTGATGAAGGACGAGCATTCCGACGAAGCGACCACGATTCGCGAGCTGAAGCGGGAATACGACAAGGAGACCAAGCTCCCGCCCGCCTTGGTCTCCGAGATGGCCAGGACCAGCGTCCTCGGACAGCAGATTTGGGTTGAAGCTCGGCAAGCCAATGACTTCCGCCATTTCCGGCCGCTGTTGGAGAAGACCATCCAGCTGAAGCGAGATCAGGCCGAGGCGTTGGGGTACGATGACCAGCCTTATGATGCACTGTTGGATGAGTTCGAACCGAATGCCACCACGGCCGAGGTCACTCGAGTTCTCGACGATTTGCGAGGTGAGCTAGTCCCGTTGGTGGCGGAGGTCGCGGAGAGTTCCCGCCGGGCACCCCGAGAGATACTGCGTGGGCCAAATTTTCCGCGGGCCGCGCAGGAAACCTGGGGACGGGAGGCGGCCAGTCAGATCGGTTTTGAATTTCAACGAGGGCGCCTGGATGTTACCCATCACCCTTTCTGTTCGACGATGGGGCCCCATGACTGCCGGATCACCACGCGATACGACGAGCGTTTTTTCTCGTCCGGCTTTTTCGGAATTCTTCACGAGGCCGGGCATGGAATCTACGAACAGGGACTGCGTCCCGGCCAGTTCGGCTTGCCCCCAGGCAGCTTCGTCTCGTTGGGGATCCACGAATCCCAATCGCGGTTGTGGGAGAATTTTGTGGGGCGTCGCCGGTCGACTTGGACGGACTGGTTTCCTCGAGCCCAACGGGCGTTCCCCGAAAGTCTGGGGTCGATCGACGTGGAAGCCTTCTATTTTGCGATCAATGATGTGCACCCTTCGCTGATTCGAGTGGAGGCGGATGAGGCGACCTACAATCTGCATATCATCATTCGCTTCGAATTGGAGCAGGCGCTCCTTTCGGGAGACTTGCCGGTCGGCGAGTTGCCGGAGGCGTGGAACGACCGGTACGAATCGATGTTGGGAATTGTGCCCGATTCGGATGCCGACGGGGTGCTCCAGGATATCCACTGGAGCGCTGGACTCTGGGGATACTTTCCCACCTACGCGCTCGGAAACCTCTATGCGGCTCAACTGTTCGCTCGGGCGGAGGAAGACCTGGGAGGGCTCGACGACGCTTTTGCCGAGGGAGATTTCCGCCCTCTGCTGGATTGGCTTCGCCGGCAAATCCATCACAGGGGCAAGACCTATTCGGCGACGGAGCTTGTGCGGCACGTGACGGGACAATCGCTCGAACATGCGCCTCGCTTGCTCCGGCAACACCTGCACGAGAAACTTGCACCTCTCTACAAATTGTCGTAGGGGAGGCTCGCGGGTTTCCCAAGGTGATGGGTGAGGCGGATGGCGACCCCCGAGACGTCCCCGGCCCGCCATGCGGGGACGGCTGGTCGCCATCGGCATGTCGCTACTGGAACATTGACGGATTGAGAACATTGACGGATTGAGAAGACCGATTAGTAACGGACTTAAACGGACTTAACAGGAAACTCGGATCATGGCCATTCAGCTTTACAATTCCCTGACCAAGGGTCTGGTGCCGTTTCAGCCGCTCGTGCCGGGCAAAGTGACGATGTACAGTTGCGGCCCGACCGTCTACGACTACGCCCATATCGGCAATTTTCGCTCGTTCTTGTTCGCCGACCTGGTGCGACGTTTTATGGAGCTGACGGGACATGAAGTTCATCAGATCATGAACATCACCGATGTCGGCCACATGACCGAGGACCATTTGGCCGATGGCGGTGGACTCGACAAAATGCAGGTGGCGGCCAAGAAGCTGAAAGAGGCCAAGAAGTCGGGGACCGTGGAAGCGGGCCAGATCGAGAATCCGGACGATCCCTACCAGGTCGCCCAGTTCTACACCGACGCGTTTCTCGAGGATGCACGGAAATTGGGCCTGAAAGTCGCCTTCGAGTATCCCGAGAATGTGCTCCGAGCCACGGAGCATATCGATTCGATGCAGTCGCTCATCCAGCGGTTGCTGGAGAATGGCCACGCTTATGTCGCCGAGGATGGCGTGGTCTATTACAGCGTGGAGTCTTTCCCCAACTACGGTCGCCTCAGCGGCAATACGCTGGACATGCTCCGCGAGGGATCGGGGGGCCGAGTGACGGATGAAGACCAGGCTCGGAAGCGTCATCCCTCGGATTTCATGCTCTGGAAGCCCGACCGCGGCCATATCATGAAGTGGGATTCCCCCTGGGGTGCCGGCTACCCGGGATGGCACATTGAATGTTCGGCCATGGCGATGAATGTCCTCGGACAGGAGATCGACATTCACACGGGGGGAGAAGACCTGATCTTCCCGCATCATGAGTGCGAAATTGCCCAATCGTGCGGCGCCACGGGTCATGAGCATTTCGCCCGCTTCTGGCTGCACGTGCGATTTCTCCTGGTGGAAGGAGAAAAGATGTCCAAGAGTAAAGGGAATTTCTTCACCGTGCGAGATGTGCTGGAGGGCCGAGTGACCGGGAGGCCGGTCCATCCGGCCGTCCTCCGTTTTGAACTCATGAAGTCGCATTACCGGACCAACATGAACTTCACCGTCAAGGGACTCGGCGATTCGGCCGGCAACGTCCTGAAACTCAATCAGTTTGCTCGGCAGGTCCATGAGCAGGCGGAAGGTCAGACGGCGGAAGTCGATCACTCCCATCCCGTGCTGAAGGCCTTCATTGAAGCTCTTTCCGACGATCTGAACATGGCGGCGGCCATTGCAGCGGTCATCCCCTGGACCTCGAAGCCACCGCAAGACGCGCGGGAGGCCTTGGCGGTCTGCCAGGCCGTCAATCATGTGCTGGGCGTGGCTCCACTCCAGCCGACCACCGAAACTCGCGACGTGCTCAGCTTCGGCCAAACCGTCGGCGCGGATGTGCTGGAAGTCTGCCGCAATATCGACGAAGCTCGACAACGCAAGGATTACGCCTTGGCGGATCAGTTGCGACAACAACTGGTCAGCGAGGGATACGAAGTGAAAACGACGAAGGAAGGGACCGTCGTTCAGCGGAAAATTGCCTGAACTCCCTGACGCGTGTCCCCCTGAGGCCAGGAGACTCGGCGAGCACCGCGCAACCCAGAAATTTGGATCATTCATGAAACGTTCGACATCGTGCCTCCGAATCACCGGCCGCCGTATCATCGCCCGCCGATTCATCGGCCACCAAATCATCGGCCTGTTACTCATCACCGGACTGGCGATTGTTGGTTGCGGTCGCGGGGCCCCGGAGCGCTCATCCGCCTCCTCGTCCGGTCCCGACGCGGCGGGAACTCCCCAGGTTCTGGTCGTGAACTATCCGCTCTATTTCTTCGCTGCCTGGATCGCGGGCGACGCCGCGGAGGTGATTTTTCCCGCTCCGGAGAACGTTGATCCCGATTTCTGGCGCCCCAGCAGCGAGGTGATCGAGCAGTACCAGCAGGCCGATCTGATTCTGGTCAATGGTGCCAGTTTCGGTCGCTGGCTGGATCGAGTTTCCCTCCCCGAATCCCGCCTGAAAAACACCTCCGCCTCGTTTCGAGACGAATACATCACGCTTCCCGACGCCATCGTGCATCAGCACGGACCGGAAGGCGAGCATGCGCATGAAGGCCTTGCCAGCCATACCTGGTTGGGCCCCGAACTGGCTCGACAACAGGCCCAGGCTGTCCGGGATGCCTTGGTGGAATTGGTTCCGGACCGAGCGGATTTTTTTCAGCAGCAGTGGCAGGCCTTGGATCGGGATTTAGGCGAGTTGGAAGACCAGTTTCACCGATTGGGAGATGATTATCCGGAACAATCCCTCTACGCTTCCCATCCCCTTTACGACTATCTTGCTCGGTTTTGTGGTTGGAACCTGAAGAACTACCATTGGGAACCACATGAAACACCGGCCGATCGGCAGTGGGAGCGGTTCGCCGACCAGCATCCGGAACATGGTGGCCGCATCATGATTTGGGAAGCGACCCCCACGCCCGAAACAGAACAGCGTTTGCGCGACGAGTTTCAGGTTATCTCCGTCCCCTTCCACACGCTGGCCAATCGACCCGCCGACGGTGACTACCTCACCGTCATGCAAGCCAACCTCGCCGGACTTCGCCAAGCCTTGGAAGCCGTCGCGGACTCGGCAAGCGAGTAGTTTGCCGCGATGGGGGGTGCCGTTTCTCCCGAGCGATACTCTTCCAGAAATACTCTTTCAGTATCACTCTTCCAGAATCGCTTCGATCCCCGAAAGCTTCGGTGGGGCGTCGGCGGAATCGACCGGACGAAGTTCGATTCGCAGG
>JBJHCD010000103.1:5255-10917 GCA_050485845.1 Pirellulaceae bacterium
GGCGTCCCGTCACCGGGATGCCCGTGAATTCTCTCGCGATGGCTCGTCGGATCCCCCCCGCCGCCTCGGCGATCTGGAAGTTCTCCAACACTCGGTTCCCTTGCACGTAAACATCAAACCGTCGCTCGGCGGCCCGCTCCTCATCCATCTCGGCAAAGTGCAGCCGTACCGTATACCTCCGCTCCACTTCGTCGGGTTCCCCGAGAAGTGTTAAGTCGAGTGTCGCGGCCCCTTCCAGCCCGGACGCCGACACCCAGTCCCAGGCGCTCGGTATCTCGGCGCTTTCGACAAGCTCGGAGGAACCGGACTCGGTCGAGTAGCTGAGCAACGAACTGTGATGGCGGAACCAGCGGATGGACTCTCCTCGAGCGCGAACCGGAATGTCAGGGGAGCTGCCCGCGACGCTGGGGAATTCCATCCACAGTGTCCCATCCTCGGCCGTCCGGTCCCCAGGAGCACCCAAGTTGATGCCGACACGGCGGACCACATCCGATTTGGCGGGCGATGACAAGGTGCTGTAAGTCCAGATTTCGACGTCCGGCTGATGGATCAGGGCCAGGGACGTTTGATTCTGGTATGAACAGGAGCAGGTTCGCGTATAGTCGGGCGCGTTCAGCACGCCGTCGGCCGGAATGAGGTTGGGCGTGCAGCCCGCGCGAAATCCTCCGAAGTTGCCGGTACCGCCTCCCTCCCGCATGTCATGGAACCCGGCGGCTCCCGACCGGAACGTAAGCAGGTTTTCACACGCCAGCACGGTTCCACAGCCGTAAGTCCGCTTGTGGGTCCAGGGGATTTCACCTCCGGTCAAGGGATGCAATTGAACTCGAGGCTCTCCCGTCAGCAGGCTGAACGAGCCATGCCCGCTGCGGGAAGAAATGATCTGATCGCCGTGAATGACCAATGGCCCGGTGTATCGAATCGGCTTGTCCCAGATCACTTCCCCGCTCCTTCCCCGCAGGGCCACGATCCGCTCCGATGGCTCGTCCGACAAATGGGCTCGTCCACCGGTACGGCCCGCTTGGAGCAGAATGTCATGTTCACTGCTGTAGCTGAGCCTCGTACCGAAGACGTTGTCGGTCGTGGTCCAAAGCGGCTCGCCCGTATCCAAGTCGAGCGCCAGTAATCGTGGGGAGTCCTCCCGCTCCCGGCCTCGACGCTCCTTGAGCTTCAGAGCTTCCTCGGAGAGCCGATCGATTAAGTACAACCGCTTGTCCACGGGGAGGATCGCGTTGTGGCGGAAGCCGTACTCCCCTTCGATCGACCACAGCACTTCGCCGGAAAATCGATCCATGACCACCACGCGGCGACTGCTGGTCTTGTTCCAGTTTTGCTCGCCGATTCTCTGATCGTCGAATATATGGGGATCAGCTCCAGCCACGAGATAATTGTCCCAAATCGTGAGGAAGCCCCAGCTTTCCGGTTCATTGCTCTCGGGACCCGCCGGCAGACGAAACTCGTTCAACGTCTCTCCCGTGTCGATTGCCAAGCGGTGACAGGTATCTTCATGGACCACATAGATGCTGTCCGGCGTGGAGACGTAATTGCTGCCGATAAAATTCGCTCCAGGCTGGTTGTTGATGTAAACGGTTCCCGTGAAAGTATGGTTACTGGCCTTGTAGGGAAATCCGATATCGGGGAACTCGCGGATCCAGAGCGTATTGCCGGTGTAGACGCACCGTGCACTGATCGTGTCGACTCCCTCAATGATCAAGCGGCCCCGAACCACCTGGGGAATCGGGCCTTGAGCATGCCGAGGAAGCGCGTAGCGATTCGAAGGTCCGCCGAACCAAAGCATCCCCAGCGGCGCCTTGACGCGCGTATCCTCGGAAAAGACCGTATTGGCCGAGTTGCCGTACTGCTGCGTCCACTGGCCTGCTCCGGGAAGTGCGTGCGGACGTCCGATGGCCAGCCATTCGCCGGGCATGTCCGCCAGAGTCTCCAATCGTTCCACTCCATCCAATCCAGCCTCCTCCAGCTTGGCCAACCAGGGATCGCGGTCCGCGGAAGAGATCGGAAGCCAAGCCACGCCACCGTAGGGGCGTAGGGGTTCGAGTAACCGAGTTAAATACTCGGTTGTCGGAGGCGTGCCGGTACGCGATGCTGCCTCGCTCGCTCCCTCACTCCTCGCACTGTCGTCATCGCCGTGAGCCGGCGGTAATCGCTCTGACATGATCAGACCGGCCCAGTACGGAGACAAGGCGTGCGACGTGGGCTCCCCCACGATCAGGTGAACTCGTCGGCCATACAGCCCCGCGTCGTCCAGGCGACGCCTCAACGAGGCAACTCGTTGGGAATCCGAGTCAAAGACAACCAAACGCAGGTCGGTCCGCGACAGCAGTTGCTCCACCAGTTCGCCGGTCTCCAATCCCCATACCAATCCCCAAGGTGATTCGGCGGGGATGGTCGGAGCGATGGAGGTCACGACCTGCTCCCAGTCATGGGAATCAGTCGCCGTGGCGGATTCGCTGACCGGCCTGTCGTCCGACACGGTGCCACCGAGGGGAGTGAACGGTAAAGGCTCCTCGCTCCAGTGCCGTGGATCAGTCATTTCGGAACCGAGACAAATCAAGTCTCCCTCGTCCGTTACCGCGAACAACCGATCATCGGCGGCTAGCAAACTCCAGACCGTTCCGGGGACCGTGGTCTTCCAGAGCAGTTCCGCCGTCGGCAACCGCTCCTCGTCCACCTCTCCCGATTCATTCGTGTAGCTATCCGGCCCGACCCGAGTGGATCGGGGCCAAGTGATGGCGACGATTTCTCCTTCCGGAGAAGTCCCCACCAATGTCTCACCCGCCTGGAAATGAAGCTGGTCCATCGGGACCGGAAGTTTGGCTTGATGGAGATCGCGGAGCGAGTACCGGCGATGAGTTGTTTCGCGACCTCGGCGGTCGGTCACCGCTGCCTCCTCCACTTCCAGTTCACTGGCAAAGGCCACCAGCTTCCCATCGTGCAAGCAGACGATCTCGTCATTTCCCAGCAGCGGCGTGGTCACGGAGAGCAGCAGCTTGCCATCTTCCAGCGAATACATCTTGCCGCTGTTGAAATACCAGTCTCGGTGAGCGGCGACCCGGTAACCCCCCGTCCCCTTTCCCACGGCGGCATGCGATTGCTCGAAGTGGAGGAACTCGCCGGTTTGCCGCTGGAAAACCGCGGGGACGGTCAGGCCTCCCGCCACGATGAGATAGTCTTTCTGAGCGGCCAGATAGCCTTGCGGAGCGACGCCGCCGAACGCATCGGCGCCACCATGTTGATGAAGATTGTAGATTGCCCCGGTGCCGCTGTTGGTCCACAGCAGCTCACCGGAGCGAGCGTCGACCGCGTGCAGAAACGTTCCCATGAAGGGCCAGATGCCGGCCGCGAAGTAAATGGTGTCATCCGCCAGCACCGGGGCTCCTCGAGCGGGATAGTTGGAAATCAACCGCTCGTTTCCCAACAGCATGCGATCGCCCGGCCCGCCACGCACCTTCCAGAGAAGCTCTCCGTCCTCGGCTCCTAGGCAGTAGAGATGCCCGTCATCGGAGACGAAGTACACGCGGTCTTCCCAGCCGACGGGGGCGAATCGGACCGGGCCCTCCGCGTAGTATCTCCAAAGCTCCTCCCCCGTCTCCGTGTGATAGGCGGTTACGCGATCACTGACCATGCTCGGCACGATCACCCGCTTTCCCAGCACGATGGGATAATAGGAGCGGTCGTACTCCAGTTTGCCGTGATAATCTTGCTCCAGCGGCCAAGCGGGCCGCGGCGTTCCCAAGGAGCGAGTCCACTGCAATCTCGGCTCACTCGGAAGACCAGCTTGAGTCACCGCCGTCCTGCCCGCGTCATGGCGCCACATCGGCCAGTCGTCTCCCCTCGCGGTCGACGACTCGGACCAAGCGGCAAGGAGGAAACCGAACGACACGATGATTGCCGGCAGGAGAGCGGGCCGTGAGTATTCAAGGGACCGAGAATATTTAAGGGAACATCGGCTCGCGGGCGAGCCAAGGGACCGAGATGACCTGCGGGAGATCGAGAGTCCAGTCATGAGGGGCTTACCGAGCATCGTTCTACTTTTCACCTTCCCGGATAAGGGCCGGGGCTAAGGGCAATCTCTTCGCGACCGTCATTACAGTTTGATACAGCTTCGATACCGTTCGACGAAGTATTCCATCTCATGATGCCACTTCGGAAGGCGGTTTGGCAAGATGAAGCGGTTCCTGTGGGTGTTGGTGTTTGGCCCGAAAGAGCCGTGGCATGGTCTCCTCTCGGGACAGGCGTGATTAGGGGGCATGATAGTGAATAGCAGATGAATTCTTAATGAAGTGGGCAACAAGTTGAGTGAATCGCTGGGTGATTCACTGGGAGAATCGCTGGGTGCCGGCTGAGTTGTCTGTCGTTACCGAGTCGATTTCGACCGGTGGCGGAGACTTGGACCGGCCGTGTACCTCCGGTATAGTAGAATCTCCGGCCGAGTTTACCGGCACCCGCCCGCGTCATGCCCTCCTAACCTCACGGACCGCTTCTTGCGACCATAGGAGTCTGTGGAACCATGAACCAACGACCGAGAAAGAATCAGCGTTCCCGCCTCCAGGCACTTCCCCTCGTGGCGACACTTTTGGCCGTGTGGATCGGTGGTGGGACCGCCCTGCTCTGGGCCTGCAACATTCCCGTTTTCCAGTATGCGATGGCCTATTGGGAGCCCGACCCCTTTCCCGTGGTGGTCTTGCATCGGGGGCCATTGACCGACGAACAGCAGTCGGAAGTCGATTGGCTGCGAAACAAGGGAGAGGACTCCGTTGAGCCGGCGAATGTCGAGGTGATTCTGGTTGACCTCGATCAACCGCTGGAAGACCGAGTCCAGCCGCTACTGGCCGGCATGCGGGAGCCCGACACATTGCCGTGGATCCATGTCGCCTACCCGGCAAGTTCTCGCCTTCCACAGCCCGCCTTTTCCGCCGCGTGGCAACTAGGCATGGCGCAGGGTCTGGTCACCTCACCCGCTCGGGAAGAAGTCCTTTCGCGACTTGCCGACGGACACTCCGCCGTTTGGATCATGATCAGCAGCAGCGACTCGGAAGCCGACGCCAAGGCGGAGGCCCTGATTCAGGAGGAGCTACCCCGCGTCACTGATCGGCTGCTCAGCAGTGGGCAAGTTGCGGGGCGAGACCATGGGGCGGGGAGTTCAGGTTTGCTGTTGGGTGAAGCCCCCGAGGTGGAACTGGATTTGCCCGAAGCCCCGCTACAGTTTTCCGTGATGACGGTCGATCGGAACGATCCGGCGGAACAGCCTTTTGTCAGCATGTTGCTGAACAGCGAGTCCGATCTGCACGAATTCGACGACCCGATCGTGATTCCCGTCTTTGGCCGAGGGCGTTCCTATTTTGCCCTGGTCGGCGCGGGGATTACCGCGGAAAACTTGTTCGAGCTATCGGCGTTCCTTGTCGGATCCTGTTCGTGCGAGGTGAAGGCGGAAAATCCCGGCACGGATCTGTTGTTTGCCGCCAACTGGTCGGAAATGGTCCAGCTCATGCCGGAAGACGATCGCCCCTTGCCGGCATTGACCGGCTTGGGTGCCTTCGAGTCCGGCGAGCTTCGCTCGGCCCGCGCGCTATCCGAGCAGCAGGGGGCTGGAACGTCGAGTGCCGGCGGGGCCGACGCGGATGAAGTTGACGCGGATGGAGAGAGG
>JBJHCD010000104.1:0-2863 GCA_050485845.1 Pirellulaceae bacterium
GCGGCGGTGAAATCAGCCGGAGGAAGCGACGCGCCGGGCCGTCCGCGAAGGGCCGGTTGGTCGCGGAGAATTCGCTGCTTGACTTTCTTGGGGAATCCCCCCATCGGTTGTCCCATCCGACCGCTAATCAGATCGAGCACCGACTCGGGATAGGAAAGCTCACGCTCGGCCGAAAGGACATCTTCCGTGGTCAAGCCATTGGCCACCAGGAACAGGGCCATGTCCCCGACGGCCTTGGAGGTGGGAGTTACCTTGACGATGTCGCCGAACAGTTGATTCACGTCAGCGTACATCTGGCAGACGTCGGGCCAACGGTCTCCCAGCCCAAGCGCCAGGGCCTGCTGATAGAGATTCGTGTACTGGCCACCCGGCATCTCGTGATGGTACAGGTCGGCCGTGGCCGCAAGCCCCACGCTTTCGAAGGCGACATAGAACTCTCGGACCACTCGCCAATACTCGGCGATCGCGTCCAGTGCCTTCGCCGACAGCCCGGAGTCCCGCTCGGTGAAACGGAGCGCTTCCACCAAGGTGTTCAGATTCGGCTGCGAAGTTCCCCCGGAGAGCGGTGCCATGGCCGCGTCCGCGATGTCGAGATCAACTTCAGCTCCGTGCAGAATTGAAGCGGTCTGCATCCCGGCGGTGTCGTGCGTGTGAAAGTGGATCGGAATGCCGATTTCCTGCTTCAGTGTCTCGATCAACTTCCGAGCCGCATAGGGCTTGCATAACCCGGCCATGTCCTTGATGCCGAGAATATGGGCCCCCATCTTCTCGAGTTGCTTTGCCAGCTGGACATAGTAATCCAACGTGTATTTCGTCCGCGAGGGATCGAGGATATCCCCGCTATAGCAAATCGACGCCTCGCAGATGGCTCCCGTCTTCAGAACCGCCTCCACGGCCACTCGGATATTGGGAACCGAATTCAACGCATCGAAGATCCGAAAGACATCGATTCCCGCGTCGGCCGCCTCCCGGACGAATTCCACCACCACGTTGTCGGGATAGTTCGTGTAACCGACCGCGTTTGAGGCTCGAATCAACATCTGAAACAGGATGTTGGGAACCTTCTCGCGCATTTCGGTCAACCGCTGCCAGGGGCACTCCTTCAGAAACCGCATGGTCGTGTCGAAAGTGGCCCCTCCCCACATCTCCAACGAGAACAGATTCGGGACCAGCTTGGCATAGGCCGCCGAAATATTCACCAGGTCGGACGTTCTCAGACGAGTCGCCAGCAGGGACTGGTGCGCGTCGCGAAAGGTGGTGTCCGTGATCAATAGGGGTCGCTGTTCGCGAATCCAAGCCGCGAATTTCTCGGCACCCAACTCCTGAAGACGCTGTCGGAATCCGTCCGGTGCCGGCCCGGCCGGCACGTCCGGAACCGGTGCCGGCTCGCGGCGAATCGAATAGCTGCCCGGCGTGACGAAGGGACTCCCGTTGACGATCGTCTCGGCCAGGAATGTCAACAGCTTGGTGGCTCGGTCACGACGTGTCGGCAGCTTGAAAAGATCCGGCGTCTTGTCAATGAAGGTGGTCGTGCATTCTCCCCGCGCGAATGTCGGATGGGTGATCAGCTTGAGCAGGAACGGGATGTTCGTCTTGACGCCTCGGATTCGGAACTCCTGCAAACTCCGCTCCGTCCGGAGAATCGCATCGGAGAATCGCCGTCCCCAGGAGGTGACCTTGACCAACAGCGAGTCATAGTAGGGATAAACGACCGCCCCGGAAAACGCGTTCCCCGCGTCCAGTCGAACCCCCATCCCGCCGGACGATCGATAGTGGGTGATCCGCCCGTAATCGGGCATGAAGTTATTCGCCGGATCCTCCGTCGTCACTCGACATTGCAGAGCGAACCCGTTGGCGCGCACGTCTTCCTGCGTGGCCAGTCCGATTTCCGAGTCACCGAGGGCCACACCCGGTGCCACCAGCAACTGGGCCTTGACCAGATCAACGCCCGTGATCGCCTCGGTCACCGTATGCTCGACCTGAATTCGCGGGTTGACCTCAATAAAGTAGAACCCCCCGGTATCGACATCGACCAGAAATTCCACCGTTCCCGCGTTCTCGTACTGCACCTCGCGGCCGATGGCCAAGGCGGCATCGCAGAGCGCACTTCTCAAAGCTGGATCCAGATTGGGGGCCGGAGCCAACTCGACCACCTTCTGATGGCGGCGTTGCACCGAACAATCCCGTTCGAAGAGATGCAGCAACTGACCATGCTTGTCCCCCAGTAATTGCACCTCAATGTGCCGAGCCCGCTCGATGAACTTTTCGATGAAGACTTCGGGACTGCCGAACGCGGTGAGTGCCTCCTTTTGGGCCTGATCGAGCGACGGGGCCAAGTCCTCTCGCTGACGGACGACCCGCATCCCGCGTCCTCCACCTCCATGCGAGGCCTTGAGAATCACGGGATAGCCCAGCTTCTCGGCCACTTTCTCGGCCTGACTGGCCGAGCTGACAGCCTTGCCGCTCCCCCCAAGAATCGGCACTCCCGCCCGCTCCGCCAGGGCCCGAGCACGAACCTTGTCACCGAGTTCCTGGAGCACGGCGACCGGAGGGCCGACAAAGGTGATCTCTCCCTGGTCGCAAAGCCGCACGAATTCCGCGTTCTCCGAGAGAAAGCCGTATCCCGGATGAATCGCGTCCACTCCGTGCCGCTTCGCAAGGGCCACCAGGTTGGCACCATCGAGATAGCTACGAATCGGCTCCCCCGGCACCCCCACCTGATACGCCTCGTCCGCCTTGAAGCGGTGCAGCGCGTATCGGTCTTCATGCGCGTAAATGGCGACCGTCCGAATTCCCAACTCGTGGGCACTACGGAAAACTCGAATGGCAATCTCGCCTCGATTGGCGACCAGTAGTTTTCGAA
>JBJHCD010000104.1:2873-7619 GCA_050485845.1 Pirellulaceae bacterium
ATGATTCCCTTAATTGGTGCAATCGGTAGGTTGACCCGGGGCGGGGTCGTTCGTTTCGCCTTTCCCCGAATCATCGGCATGAACCAGCGGAAGGGGCCCCTGACGACGGGATGCCGCGAGAAGGTGGGGGAAGTGCGGCCGTGGGTAGAAGATTAATCCCCACCCCCCGCTTCGATCAATCCCCAGACCGAAAGCTTTCCCTCCGTCTCGCCCCTCTTACCCCCCTCTCCGACGAATGCCGCCTCGTCGCTGGGAGGAATTTATCGAGCGACAATCGCCCGACCCCTTAGGCTGGATCCTCTTCCGTGGGGCGCTGACGGAGTTCTCCTTGACGATTGGCCTGCCAGAAGGTGTCCGTACCGACTTCCCAGGCGGTCAGCCAACCATCTCCCACGCAGAAAGTGTCCAGACACGTCAGATGTCCAATCTGCAGGACTTCACGCGAACGCTGGGGCGTGTGCCCCACCACCGCCTGCTTCCCGTTCTTGTGCGGCGGCGGCAAGAAGCTGGTCAAGTGAGTCCAATACAGGATCAGCTCGGACTGCTGGCCCAAATCGACCTTCGGGTCGTAGTTGGCGTGGACGAAAAAATGAGTCTCATTTTCCCAATAGGGGAGACAGCGTCGGATAAAGTCGTGATGCGATTCGGGGACATTCGAGGGGTTGTCGCCGTAACTGTCCAGCGTCGCCTGGCCTCCGTTTTCCAGCCAAAACAGGACCTGCGAATAATCCTCGAAGGCCCGCCTCATCATCAATTCGTGATTCCCCAACAGCGGTTTTAACTGGCAGGTCCGCTCCAATTCGAGTACCCGCTCCAGCACTTCCCGGCTGGCGGGCCCGCGATCAATGTAGTCACCCAACAACACCAGTGTGTCGTCGGGACCAGGGTCGATCACTTCGAGCAACCGTTCGAAGGGAGCGAAACAACCGTGAATATCGCCGACCGCGATCGTTCGAGGCTTCATAAAGAGGGAGCAAGCAGTGGTTCGGAAGCGGAATGCGGTTTAGAAACGAATCGAGGCTCGGGGTTCTCGAGCCGTCACCCGCCAACCGCCCCGAGTTCCTCCAACATAACGGCCACGCACCCAGGCGACAATCCGAAGTCGCCCCGGGAGACTCCCTCACAGGTCGCCCCGGTTCCGGTATAATGAGTGAGCTTTTTCAATGGAGGCCAGCCGAATCATGAAGTCACTACAGGGTGAGTTCCTCGTCGCTTCGCCCCACCTGCCCGATCCCAATTTCTACCGAACCGTGGTGCTCATGATCCAGCATGACGCCGAAGGAGCGTTCGGAGTCGTCCTGAACCGCCCCGGGGAACGTACCGTGGCGGAGATCTGGGAGGCCGTGGGAGAGGAACCGACGGATTGCCCCCAACCCGTTTATCTCGGCGGACCCGTCGAAGGGCCCCTGCTCGCTCTGCACCGCTGCCAGGACTGCAGTCAGTGCGAGATCTTGCCCGGCCTGTTCATGGCGACCGACAAGGATCACTTGCGGCGTATCGTGAACCTGCCGGAAGACTTTCGGATCTTCTGCGGCTACTCGGGCTGGGGCCCCGGCCAACTGGAATCGGAGCTGGAAATCGGGGGTTGGCTGACTTCACCCGCATCGGTCGACGATATCTTCCTTCCTGGCGAGGAGATGTGGAAGCAGATTAGCGGCCGAATCGGGCTCGAAATTCTCGGCTCCACCATCGGCCGGCAGCCCGTCCCCGAGGAACCCTGGTTGAACTGAACAACCGGCGGCCTGGCCAGCACGAGGGAGCTTGAGCCTAAAAAGTGGTTGTGGCCGCGATGGCGAAATCGGTTCGTTTCTTGCCAGTCACGCCCGATTTCAGCCCCAAACCCCGAGAACTCTCCGCGAGCCACAGTCCTGGATCAGGTGCCCGGGGGTTTCCAGGTCTCGCGCCAGACACAACCGGCCCACGACCAACCCACGCCGAATCCAACCAGCAGATTCTGGCTCCCCCAAGTCAGACGCCCTTCGCTCCTGAGTTGCGAAATCACGATCGGAATGGTCGAACTGACCGTGTTGCCGACATCTTTCAAGACAATCGGCATGCGATCCTCTGCAATCGCCATCCGTTGGCGAAGTTGGTCCAGCATCTTGTAGGTCGCCTGGTGAAAGATGTAGTAATCGATCTTATCCCGGCCTACCTGAGCCTGCTGCAGGATCTCCTCCACCAATTTGGGCACGGCGGCCACCGTGAAATTAATGAGGCTCGGACCATCCATGTACAGATCACTGGCCCAGCGCTGGCGGTGACGAGGCTGGATGGCATCCTGAGGAAGTCGGCACCCCCCTTTGGCAACAATCAGCGTGTCGGCCCCACTTCCATCGGTTCCGAAGCGAAACCCCCAGAGCGACGGTTGATCGGCGGAGTCCAGCAGCGTGGCCACCGCTCCATCGCCGAAAATCGTCCGCAAACTGCGGTCCTCGGAATCGATGTACTTGCTGTAGGTCTCCGCGGTAATCAACAGAACTCGACGAGCCGCCCCGCTTTGAATCAAGCCGTTGGCGACCGCAATGCCATAGACAAATCCCGAGCAGCCGAGGTTGAAATCGAACGCTCCGGTCGACGGGCGCAGCCCCAACCGCTCCTGCATCAGGCAGGCCGTGGTCGGTAGGGGATAGTCGGGCGTCTGCGTGCAGAGCAGCAGAAAATCGATCGAGTCCCGGTCGACGCCGTAATCCGCGAACAGCTTCTCCGCCGCTTTTACTCCCAAATCCGAAGCACATTCCCCTTCCGCGGCGATATGTCGAGCGGCAATGCCCGTCTTTTCATAGATCAGGTCCATGTCCCATTGAGGGTGGGTGGCTCGTAAATCCTCGTTCGTCTCCACCTTTTCCGGCAAGTGAACGGCAATGGGGCCAATGGCTGCGTACGTCACCGATTCATCCATTCAACGGGGAGAGTGTGGCTTGAACCGCCGCGCGACCTGCTCCCACAGTCGGTCGCCCGCCGTCTGTCGCTCGATCTGTTTCATCATCGAGCCGAAGGCAAACATCGGCTCGCAGGCGAGCCGAAGGCAAAGCGGTCTCCGTATTCGGCTAGGGAATAGCCCCGAAGGCAAAAGTCTACTGCTCCCGTTGCGACGAACTCTCGGCATGACGCCCGCCCAGATGGGGAACGTTGGAAGCAAGCGAAGTCATAAAAATACCGGTCGGGCCCCAGAGGGTCAATTGCGGTTGACCGGTCCGCCCAAGCCGATATACTCCGCCCCCGAGCTTCACCGGAGTTGTCGCCCCCCTTATCCGTTTCCAGGTGACCGAGTGACACGCCCCCACCCACTGATCGACATTCACTGCCATCTGCTCCCCGGACTCGACGACGGGGCCCGCTCGTGGGATGAAGCCATCGAAATGGCTCGCATCGCGGAAGCTCACGGTACCCACACCATCCTTGCCACCCCCCATCAGCTCGGGCGTTTTCGCCACGTGAAGGGGGAATGGATTCGCAGGCGGGCCATTCAGTTGCAGCAAATGCTGGCCGAAAGGAACATTCCCATCCAGGTGCTGCCGGGCGCCGAGGTGACCCCGGATGATGACTTGCTGCGAGGTTTGCTCCGAGGCGATGTCCTGACCCTGGCCGAGCAGCGACGGCATCTTCTCTTGGAACTTCCACCAGGGAGCACGCATCTCGTCGAGGCGCTCCTCGCCCCACTCCGCCGGGGAGGGATCGTCTGCATCCTGGCATCCCCCGAAAGACATCCCCTCCTACAGCGTCACCCGAGTCAGATTCAGTCCCTGATCGCCCAAGGCTGTCTCACGCAGATCACCGCCGGAAGCCTGTTGGGAGAGTTCGGCCCCGCGGCCCGCTCGACCGGTGAATGGATGCTCCGCTCCCACTTGGTCCATTTTCTGGCCAGTGACGCGCGGGGGACCCAATCCCGTCGCCCGCTTCTGGATCGGGCGTTTCAGCGAGTCGGCGAAATCGTGGGGGACGAACTAGCAGAGAGAATTTGCGTGGAGAATCCAAGTCGCGTTCTGGTGGGAGAACCAGTGGAAGCCCTTCCGCCTCCCCCCCGAGCCAGTCACGAAAAGCGATGGTTCCCCTGGCGGCGCGCCGCCTGAACCGGAATGCCCGAAAACGGAATGCTGAAACGGCACGAGCGTTCGACTTCGTTCGCAACCATTTTGCGGGTAATCCGAGAACCGGCGCGGAGAGGGACCGACGGGGGAGAATTTCGAACGTTTCCTCTTGAGAGAAATCCGAACGAACGACGATAAACTTCGGTGAGCTGACAGCGGGATCGATGGACCAACGCGAGTCACCGACTCCAGTTCTCCCCCCCCGCACAACCGGCTCGAATACGGGTTGAGTCTGGATTCGTTCCATCGACGGCAAAGGAATGCGAAGTTGAGCGGATGCAGTTTGCTGAGTTATCTCTACCTGGCCTATTTTTCCCAGCCGGTCCCGGAACGGCAGTTGTACCGGCAATTGCGGAGCACTCCTTGCCGGTCGATCGTCGAAATCGGTGTCGGCCAGACCACGCGGACCCGGCGAATTCTCGATGTCGCTCGCCGTTACACGACCACCGAGACGATTCGGTACACCGGAATCGATCTCTTCGAGGCTCGGCCGGCCACGGCCCCCGGTCTCAAGCTGAAGGAAGCTCACCAACGCCTCCATCTCCCGGGCGTCCGGACGCTGCTCGTCCCAGGCGATCCACTCAGCGCGCTCAGCCGAGTCGCCAACTCACTCCGCGAAACCGACCTAATCATTATCGGCGCGGACCAGGACCCCGAG
>JBJHCD010000104.1:7629-10897 GCA_050485845.1 Pirellulaceae bacterium
TACATGCCTAGGGTGATGCACGCCGGCGCCAAAGTCTTCTGGCAGCAACCAGCGGCGGATTCCCAGGGTGGCGGTGCCTACCGAGTCCTGAGCAAACCGGAGGTGGAACGGCTGGCCGAAGGGACAGGACGCTCTTTGCGCCGAGCAAGCTGAGCTGCTTTTCCGCTGATTCGGCTCTCTGCTGAGTCGGTTCTCCGGTGAACTGCTTTACCGATTAGCGGCTTCCCCGCTGAGTCGGTCCTCCGCTGATTCGGCTCTCCGCTGAGCCCCCGATCCGGTCCATCACGCCTTGTAGATCCGCTCGCGGCCATGCTTCACGTCACGAGTGGCATTTCGCGTGTCCACAATCAGCGGGGCATGCTTGATGATCTCATTCCAATCGTAGGCCGAGTGGTCGGTGGCGATCAGGAGGCAGTCGAGTGACTGGAGCCACTGCGGCGTCAATTCTTCGCTACTGAGCCGAGGGACGTCGTAGTGACGCATCGACGGGAGTGAAGGGACGTGGGGGTCGTTGTAGCTGAGCACGGCGCCCCGTTTTTGCAGTAGCTCCATCAACTTGAATGATGGACTTTCACGGGGGTCGTCCACATCTTTCTTATAGGCAACGCCCAACAGTCCGATGCGACTGTTTCGAACTGGTTTCCCAGCGTCATTCAGCGCTTCCGTGACGCGATGCACGACATACTGGGGCATGCTGGTATTCACTTCGCCCGCCAGTTCAATGAACCGAGTCGGTTTTTCGTGCATCCGAGCCACCCAGCTGAGGTAGAACGGATCGATTGGAATACAGTGCCCCCCCAATCCGGGTCCGGGGTAAAAGGCCTGGAATCCAACGGTTTTGTCTTGGCCGCGTCAATGACCTCCCAGACATCAATTCCCATGTGGTCGAACAACACCTTCAGCTCGTTCACCATCGCGATGTTGACCGATCGATACGTGTTCTCCAGAATCTTGCAGGCCTCCGCCACCTCGCAACTGGAGACCGGCACGGTCCGGACAACGGCGGACGAGTAGAGAGCTTGGGCCAACGCGAGACTCGCCTCGTCCATCCCACCCACCACCTTGGGAATTCGGCTGGCGGAAAAGTCCGGATTCCCAGGGTCTTCCCGTTCGGGACTGTAGGCCAGGAAGTAGTCGGTGCCCAGCTTCTGACCGGACTTTGCCAAAATCGGCTGCACCACGTCGCGTGTCGTGCCGGGATAGGTGGTGCTCTCCAGCACAATCAACTGTCCGGGCCGGAGCGTCTTGGCAATGTGAGCCGCAGTCGACTCGATGTAGGAAAGGTCGGGATCTCGGCTGGGACTGAGCGGGGTGGGAACGCAGATCAAGACGGCGTCGGCTTCGTTCAGACGCCCCATGTCGGCGGTCGGCTCGAAGGTGTCATTTTGCACACATTCGGCGATCCACTCCGAAGGGATGTGCTTGATGTAACTCTCCCCCGCCTTGAGCCGCTTCACCTTGGCATCGTCCACGTCGAATCCCAAGGTGGAGTAGCCTGCTCGGACAAAAGCCTGTATTAACGGGAGCCCGACGTAGCCCAGCCCCACGATCCCGATTTTCGCCGTCTTGTTCTCAATCGCGGTGGCCAACTGATCTGGCGTTCTCTTCATTTCGGACGTCGACATGGTACGGCGAAAACCTTTCAGAACGGAACGAACGATGGGAAACTGAACGAAAAATTGTGCCTGAGTTTAGGAAATCTGGCGGTACAAGTCTGCCCCCCCGGTACTCCAAGTTACGTCACGGGTCAGGAAGTACTCAACGGAGAACTCGTCCAATGTGTGGAATCGTCGGCTACGTTGGTCCACGTGACAACGTGGAAGTCTTGGTGGAAGGCCTGCGGCGACTGGAATATCGCGGCTACGACAGCGCGGGGATCGCCACGATTTCCCCGGATCGCCGAATCGCGGTGAGCAAGGCGACCGGGCGAATCGAGAATCTCGTCCAATCCGTCGCGGATCATCCCCAACCGACGGGTCATGTCGGCATTGGGCATACCCGCTGGGCAACCCACGGGGCCGCGACTCAAGTGAACGCCCACCCCCACATTGGAGGAAACCGAGTCCTCGCCCTGGTCCATAATGGGGTCATTGAAAACTTTGCCTCGCTCCGGGCCGGCCTCGAGGCGGATGGTTACCGGTTTCAGTCCGAGACGGATAGCGAATCGATCGCCCACTTGCTGAGCGCGGCCTTGGAACGGGAACGATCGCAGTTGCCGCCAGGAAGCTCGGAAAGCCCGGAGTTAGTGGTCGCCGCGATCAAGAAGGCTCTGGCCGGGCTGCGGGGCACCTATGGCCTCGCCGTGGTCTTCCGCGACCTGCCCCACCATTTGTTTGCCGCTCGATTCGGCAGCCCCCTGGTGATTGGGATCGGCGAAGGCGAGCATTTCCTGGCCAGTGACGCGGCCACCCTGACCGGATACACCGACAAGATCGTCTATCTGGCCGACCATCAAATTGCCGTGCTTACCGCCGATTCAATGGAACTAACCCACCGGGAACTGGGAGCGGTCCGGCCGAGCGTTGAGATTCTGGCGGCCAGTCACGAGCAGATTTCGCGCGGTGGCCATCCTCACTACATGCTGAAGGAGATCTTTGAACAGCCCGAAACCGTCCGAAACGCCATGCGAGGACGGCTGAGCGAAGACGACGCCACCGCCGTCTTCGGAGGCCAGAACCTCCGCCCCCAACAGCTTCGCAACATGAATCGTCTCCTCTTGACCGGTTGCGGAACCAGTTGGCATGCGGCCCTTTATGGCGAATATCTGATCGAAGAACTGGCTCGACTTCCCGTCGAGGTCGAATATGCCAGTGAGTTACGATACCGCAATCCGCCGATCGACTGCCAAACGCTGGTCTTCGCCATCACTCAGAGCGGCGAGACGGCCGATACGCTGGGCGCACTCCAGGAAATGAAACGCAAAGGGCACTCGACACTCGCCATCTGCAATGTCGTTGGGAGCAGCATCGCTCAAGAAGCGGATGGCGGAGTTTTTCTCCACGCCGGTCCCGAAATCGGGGTCGCCTCGACCAAGGCCTTCACCTCCCAATGCGTCGTTCTGGCACTGCTGGGGTTGTATTTCGGTCGGCTCCGCCATCTCAGCTTCACCGCCGGCCGCGAGATCATCGCCGCGCTGCGGGAACTTCCGGAACAGATCGAGGCCGCACTGGAATTGAACTCGCAGATTCGGGACATCGCCGCCAAGTACGCGGATGCCAACAACTTTCTCTACCTCGGACGACACTACAACTTCCCCACTGCCCTGGAG
>JBJHCD010000105.1:0-10865 GCA_050485845.1 Pirellulaceae bacterium
TTCTCGCGCTCTGGACCTACGGCGGACAAGGACTCGGAGGAGTTGGCGAGGAAGTCCTGATCGGACAACTTCCCGGTGAAACCCTGACCGAACAAGAGAACCTGGAACTCAGCTCGGAAATCGCCGAACAGGCCGCCGAATCGTCCTCCTCCGAAGAACTGCTCGAGTTGGTCGAACCTCCCTCGACCACCCTCTCCGACTCGACCACCGAACTACTGGCCGTCGCCTCCCCCTCCGCCAGCGGCGGTAGCCAAGAGGGGCTCGAGTTCGACGTGGCCATCTCCAGCAGCGGTGGGACCAGCGGCGGTTGGGATGGCTTGATCCAAACCCTCCGCCGAAATGGACTCGATATCGTCATCGTCTTCGATAGCACCGGGAGCATGGGAGGAGAAATCTATCAAGTCCGCCGCCAAATCGAACGAATCGCCACCGCCCTGATGCGCCTCGTCCCCAAGACTCGAGTCAGCCTCTGTACCTACCGTGACTACGACGACGAATATGTCGTCAAGGGAATACCTCTCACCAGCGACGTCCAGCAGATGTCCCATTTCCTGGACGGAGTCACCGCGGACGGTGGAGGAGACTACCCCGAAGCGGTCGACGCCGGCATGCGGTGGGCCCTGACGGAAAATGAATTCAACCCCCGAGCCCGCAAAGTCATCCTCATCTTCGGCGATGCCCCTCCGCATGCCCCCCGGCTCCCCGCCTGCGTCGCCATGGCCACCAGCTTTTACGAACAACAGGGGGGAATCGTCAGCACGGTCACCTGCCGCTCCCCCACCCCCCTGGCGGAGTTCGTGCAGATCGCGCGAGCCGGCCGAGGAGAAGCCTATACCACGGGCGATGAACGGGAGCTGATGACCCAACTGATGGTCCTCGTCTTCGGCAGCGGGTACCGCTCCAAAGTGATCGAAGCCTTCCGCCTGATGGAACGGTAATGTGGAACGGTACCGTAGAACGGTGACGCGGGCGAATCGCGGGTCCGCGATGCCAAAGATACCAAGGAATTCAAAAATCTGACGTGGAGCAATCCGGCAAGAACATCTATATCTCCCCCTAAGTGCCGACGCATACCCCCAACGTGCGATCGCGGGAAATCCAGGGAAAAAGAGCCCGCGGCAACAAAATAGAGCAAACAGAGAACTTGTAGGATTGCGGGGCACCGGGGACTCTGGCAATCGGTCGAGTCTCAATAAACTTGGGCCCTTCCGACGGCCGAAGTAACGTGACGAAAGCTTGACCATGACCCAGCGAAGATCGGAGTAGTCGGAGTAGGACGACTTCGCCACGCGGTAGATTCTCCTCACATCGCGATTCTCTCAAGGAACGGCCCGTGCCTCTGCTTTCAATAATCATTCCATGGCAGGACGACACCTCGGCCTTCGAAGACACACTGGTGTCCGTCCTCCAAAATCGCCCGGAGCACTGCGAAATTCTCGTCGTGCACCCCCCCGAGTACCAGGACCCGTATGACCTGGAGGACGAGGTCTGTTTCCTCGTCAGCTCGGCCCATCAAGAAATCGATCGGATCAACCTGGGCATCGAAGCCGCTCGGGGAGAATTCGTCCATGTCCTCCGCTGCGGACTGGAGGTCGTCGAGGGATGGGTGGAGCCCGCGCTGGCCCAATTCGAAGCACGGGACGACGTCGCCTCGGTCGCCCCCATCATCGTCCAGCGCGGTGACCGAAACCGAGTGGCGACGACAGGAGTGGCCTACCATCCGGGTGGAGCCCGGCGACTGTCTGGAGTGGGCCGGCGACTCAGCCGCATCCAACGAACCACTCAAGAAGTCGTCGCTCCGACCCTTTCCGCCGGCTTCTACCGTC
This sequence comes from Pirellulaceae bacterium, assembly GCA_050485845.1. Lineage (GTDB taxonomy): Bacteria > Planctomycetota > Planctomycetia > Pirellulales > Pirellulaceae > JBJHCD01. Next base: position 1,827 of record JBJHCD010000105.1, read on the forward strand.
GCGACCTCTTGATGGCCTGGGGAGGTTTCGACGCCTCCGTGGGCCAACCACTCGCCGATGTCGACCTGGGAATGACCCTGAAACAGTTCGACCTCCGCTGCGAGGTCGCCCTGGAAAGCCTCGTGGTGGGAGAAGTCGAACAAAGGGAACCGGAAGGATTCCAAGCGGGACGGCAGGCCGAGCGTCTCTTCTGGCGACACGCGGGAACTCGCCCCACTTCCTGGCAACTCATTCGGCACGCCATCACATCCACCGGATCCTGCCTCCGGCAACTCCCCTCGCTCCGAGCCCTGACTCATGCGGCCGGTCGGCTGGTGGGCTGGTCCGAGCGTCAACATTACCGCGAGTTCCAGCAGCGACTGGCTGAATTTGATCCGGCCCCTTCCCTGCCATTCCAGAACTCCCATGAATTCTCCAGGGAAACTCCTCACACTCAAGGCAACTCGGCCACCAACCGGGAGCAGGACCTGGAAGGCGGAAGGACATGGCTGCGCCGAGCGGCCTAGCTGAACAGCGCCAGCTTGGGCGATGCCTTGAGCTGTAAGTCGCGTGGTGTCAGTGATTTATTAGCCTTGACTCCAGAGTTGAGAAATGGGTGGGGGAATTGTGGCTCGACTCTCCAAGAGTCGAGAGTGCAAGGACTCTCTCGAGTCCATCGCAGTTCTTTCCCCCAATACGCTTATGGGAATGGACGGGGGAGATCTTTCGCCGACTCGGGAGAGTCGGCGGACTCTCCGTTCGGGAGAACGGAGCCACTGGGCCCCGTCAGTTACTCGCCGGCTCCTCTCCCCAGATTTGCACCAGCTCGACGAGCACTTCCAGTGCCTGAAGCATCTCGTCCAGACAGGCCCATTCCAGTGGTGAGTGGAGATTGTGCTGACCCGAGGAGAGGTTGGGAGTCGGCAGACCCCGGGCCGTCAATTGAGAGCCATCCGTCCCTCCGCGGACAATCGTTCGCCGAGCGGTCCGGCCCAGTCGCTGATGTGCTCGCTCGGCGAACTCCACCGCTCTCGGCTCCCGCCGAAGTCCCTCCGCCAGGTTGCGGTATTGCGACTGGATGTCGACCTGACATTCCAGCCCCGGAAACAAATCTTCCACTTGCTGGGCCGTCTGGCGCAACAGATCGGCCAGTTCCGTGAGCCGAGCGGTATCGAAGTCGCGGAGAATCAAATGCAGGTGGGCTTCCGCCACCCCTCCCTGCAGCTGATAGGGATGCAGAAATCCCTCGCGGTCCGAGGTTGTTTCTGGAGTCTGTTGATCGCGGGGCAGCCGGCTCAAGAACTCTCCCGCTCCACGAAGGGCATTGACCATGCGTCCCTTGGCAATGGCCGGGTGAATATTGACGCCTCGAAAGGAAACGGTCGCTCGGTCGGCTGAAAATGTCTCGACGTCAATCTCGTCGGCTCCTCCACCATCCAGCGTGTACCCGACCAGGGCCCCCAATTTCTGAAGATCGACGTGCTGGACACCGCGGCCGATTTCTTCATCACAGGTAAAGAGAATGCGAATCGCCCCATGCCGCACTTCGGGATGTTCCCACAGCGTGGCGGCAAGCTCCATGATGATCGCCACCCCCGCCTTGTCATCGCCGCCGAGCAGCGTGGTTCCATCGGTCGTGATCAGCGTCGTGCCGAGCAGTTCCCGCAGTTCGGGATTCTCCGCAACGCGTATGACCTTCCGAGGGTCTCCCGGCAAGGGAATGTCACCACCCTGGTAGTTCTCAATGATTTGGGGCTGAACATGCCGCCCCGTCGTCTCCGGAGAGGTATCGAGGTGAGAGTTAAAGGCAATCACGGGACTCTCGCAACCTGAAGTGGGTGGAATGGTGGCATAGACGAGTCCGAACTCATCCTGCTCAACCTCTTCCAGTCCGATCTCCCGCAGTTCATCAACCAGCAATTTCCCCAATTCCCACTGACCCGGTGAACTGGGGTATTGATCCGTCGCATCGTTCGCGGTGGTATCGATCCGGACATAGCGGAGGAAGCGGTCGAGCAGTCGCTGACGATTCAACTTCACGGGAACCTCTGGGGGACGGGAGTGGGAGGAGTGCGAGACGAAGTGCGACAACGCGCGACGAAGTGAGACAAGACGAGACCCAAGGGATCATCGCCCCAGTCGAAAATCGAATCGAAAATCGAATCGAAAATCGAGTTGAAAATCGAGTTGAAAACCAAGTTGACAATCGGGGTGAAACTTGCGCGGGTAAATGGGGGGCGGGAATCGGGTTCGAAATCAAGCGTCCGAAGGGCGGACGATCCCAATATGGGGGTGGTCGACGAGCGACTACGAGAGCGACCTGGATTCTGGTAGGCTGACGCATCCGTTTACCGGCAGTTGAAATGGCCCGCGCCGAAATGCTCACTTGGCGGGCCGGTTCGAACGTTCCATTCTCAACTGACGGCCCCTGGAATGTTAGCGGAAAGGGAAGCGACTGTGGAGAAGAGACAAGTCCGTTACTTGGTGTTTGACGTGGAGAGTGTCGCGGACGGATCGCTCATTTCCAAGCTCCGCTTTCCATCCGAGGGTCTGGACCCCGAGGAGGCCATCGCCCGGTACCGGGGCGAGTTACTGGAACAACACGGCTCGGACTTCATTCCCTACACGTTTCAGCTTCCCATTTCGATTGTGGTGGCCAAGGTGGACCCCGAGTTTCGGCTGCTCGACCTGGTGGCGTTGGACGAGCCTGCTTATCGGCCCCACATGTTGACTTCGCATTTCTGGCGGGGCTGGGAGGCCTACAAGCGGCCGACTTGGGTGACGTTTAACGGACGGACGTTCGACATGCCCTTGCTGGAACTTGCCGCGTTCCGCTACGGCGTCAATCTCTCCTCGTGGTTTGCGTTGTCGGGGAAGAGTTTCGAAAATCCTCGAAATCGCTACAACCTGGAGGCTCATCTCGACCTGCACGACTTACTGACCAACTTCGGGGCCTCACGATTCCATGGCGGTCTGAACCTCGCCGCGAACCTGTTGGGAAAACCGGGCAAAATGGATGTCCAGGGATTCATGGTCCAGGATCTGTATGACGAGCGGAAGTTTGATGAGATCAACGACTACTGTCGCTGTGACGTTCTGGACACCTACTTTGTTTTTCTCCGCTGCAGCGTCATGGTCGGCCGGTTGACGCTTGAAGCGGAACAACAGCGAGTCGCGGAGACTCGCGAGTGGCTCGAGCAACGCTCGGCCGACATGCCGATCTTCGCGGCGTATCTCGAGCGTTGGGGGAGTTGGGAGAATCCCTGGCAAGAGGCCGAAGCTTAGGGCCTGAAGCCTTAGGAACTGAAACTCTAGAATCTGAAGTTTTAGACAGAAACTCCTCAGGCCCGCGGATGTTGCCGGTGCCCCCCATGCCGCCGTGAACGGCCCATTCAGAACTCCGAGTCCTCGGAATTGCCGAACAGTTCGGCGTCCAGCCGCCGGAGTAGTTGCTCGCGCTCGTCACCATCCGGCCGCTGACTGACTCGATGGGCCCAGAGTCGAAAGAGCCAGGCTCCTTCGGGCCATCGGAGCCGCAGGGCGACTCGACATTCTCGCCACAACTGGTAATAGCGAGCCCGAGTGATCCGCAGTTGTTCGGCGTGCCGGTCGCGAGTCCTCGAGCGACCGCTGGGCAGGAGCCGTTGGGCCATCAGTCGCCGCGCGCGGTTCCCCACATCCCCTTCCAGCTGATCCAGCAGCAGTGGGACGAGTTCGTGCCGCAGAACTCTCTCTTCCACTCCCTCTTGGTCTTCCCACATCGCGGATAGTCGCTGTTCCAGGAAGTACAATCGAGCGATTCGGGCTCGAGTCACCGGGAGGTCTTTTTCGACTACCGTCGTTTGGACGGTCCGCAGCGTGGCGACCAAATCATACAGCGTTTCCCACAGCAACTTGAGCTTCGCCTTCCCCCACCAGGGTCTCCGCCGCAGGTCTTGCCACGACGAGGAGGTGAATTCGGCCAGGGGAACATGCCAGTACCGCCGCGGAAGTCGGCGGAGGGAGCGCGCGTACCGTCCGAGCGGTTCGGTCGCGAAGCCGGCGGCGTGAATCGATTCTCCCCACGAGCGCCAAGTTCGTTCTCGGGCCGAGCCGCGTCCCGCTCGCGGAACGATGTCCGTCTGCCGCAAGGGGCAACTCGGGAGTGTCAGCAGGGTTCGAGCCAGCTCGAGCTGTTCCGGATCGGGCTCGTCCAGCACCTCGGCCAAGAGCGAAGGGAACCCGGCGACTTGACCGTCCCGCCACTCTCCCATTTGTGTCCCCTCCGCAGCTTCCGGCGACTTCCAGCTTCTTCCAACCAATGGCCCTCCATGGGGTACCGGGCGAATTGTTCCGAGCTGTGGAGAACCGGTCAATGGTCGGCCAGAGTGTTGTCAGCCGTCACCGCGCAGCAGAAGCCGAACGGTCGCCAAGCCACCAGCATGCGAAAGGATCGAGGGACGAACGTCGGTTAGTCTTCGGCCACCGAAAAACGGTGGACGGTGAGGTGACGATAGGTTTCGCCTGGACGGAGAATCGTGGAGGGGAAAGAGTCCTGATTGGGAGAATCGGGAAAGTGCTGGGTTTCGAGGCAGAAGCCGGCATGCCGACCGAATCCGCCTTCGGCGGCCTGTCCGCCGAGGAAGTTGCCGGTGTAGAGTTGCATGCCGGGCTGGGTGGTCAGTACCTCCATCACGCGGCCTGATCGAGGCTCGGTCACTCGGGCCGCCAATCGCAATTGGCCCGTGTCACCTCGCAAGACGTAGCAGTGATCGTAACCGATCGGATCCGACTCGATCTCGCGAACCCGCTTGCCGATCGTTCGTGGCTGAGTGAAGTCGAATGGGGTACCGGCCACGGGGACCCGTTCTCCCGTGGGGATCAACGTCTCGTCGACAGCCAGGTAATGATCCGACTCGAGAGTCAATTCATGGTCCCAGATCTCCCCTTCTCCCGCTCCAGCCAGATTCCAGTAGCAGTGGTTCGTCAGGTTCACGGGGGTGGCCTGATCCGTGGTGGCCAGGAACTCCATTTGCAACTCGTTTTTTTCGGTCAAACGGTAGATCGCGGTCAGGTCCAGATTGCCGGGATAGCCCTCCTCGCCATCGGGGCTGCGGTAGGTAAACCGGACGCCGACCCCGTCATCCGACTCGATAACTTCCCCCTTCCAGACAACTCGGTCCAATCCAACGATACCGCCATGGAGGTGGTTCGGGCCGTTGTTCTGGGCCAATGAGTAGCGTTTTCCATCCAGCGTGAATTCGCCCCCGGCGATCCGATTGGCGTATCGCCCCACGGTCGCTCCGAAGTACGGATGTCGCTGCAGGTAACCTTCGAGGTTGGGAAACCCGAGGTTGACGTTCGCTCGATTTCCCTCGCGATCCGGGACTTCCATGGTGACGACGATGGCGCCGTAGTTGGTCAGTTTCAGCACCAACCCCTCGGAATTCTGGCAGGTGTAGAGCGTCACGGGGGTGCCATCCGACGTGGTACCGAACGATTCCTGAGTGACCTGCATGCCTGTCGAACTCCGTGTGGATTGAGAAGAAGGGTCATCGAGGGGCGAAGCTGCCATCAAGTCGGGTGAGAGGCTTGCGAGACCGACCGTCAGGAGGCCCAGCCAGACGAGATGCCGAGAGAAGTGCCAAGGAAAGTGCCGCGGGGTGACGAAGGAAAGGGCTGTTGTCTGACGCATGAGCAAGGGTTATCCGCTTCCGGCGCGCCATGAGTGACATCGTGCCTGTCACGGCGAAGAAATGGAAAATGGGACGGGGGCTCGGCCCCTGTCCGAAAGAAAACCGAAGACCGAAAACCGAAGACCGAAAACTTTGTCGGTCCTGCTAGAGAAGGCTCTCGAGCAGCAGACGCATTTTCCTCATTTCCGCCATCTGGTCCACTCCGGGAAGCTCCGGCATGTCGACGCTCAGTGCCCGGTTGTAATTGTGTTGGCGGAGATGGCCGATCAAACGTCCGTACTCGACCTCCCCCTGCCCCACTCGGACATGCAGTTTGTCCTTGGTCGTGTCGCGGAGATGGACGTGATAGACGTACTTGTAGATCTTATCGAGACTTTTCCCTCGGTGGGGACCGCAGATGTAGTGGCTGGGGTCCAGGGTCAACCCGAGTCCGTCGACATTGTCACACAGCACCACCACCGTGTCCGGATCCTCCGAAAGCCGCCCCACCTGGCTCTTTATGCTAACTCGGATCCCATCCTGGTAGGCGATGGCCACGAGACGCCGCAGTCGTTCCACCTCTTCATTGAAAGGGGTTCCAAGCTCTCCCGATGGCACGGTCAGCGTTACGACCTTGGTCGCCTTGGCCAGGCGGCAGATGGCTTGGAACTGCCGGTAATACTCCTCACCCGTGGCGGAGATATCGATGCTGTAGGCAATGACGTCCAGTCGTCGAGTATTGCGGCAGGCATCGATGGCAGCGTTGACATCGGCGGCGACGAGGGAGGGTTTCAGCTGTTGCCCCTCCTCGTGGATCGCTATTTCCACGCTGGTATATTCCAAATCGACCAGACGCTGCAGCGCGTCGGCCAGCGAAAGAGACGGATAACATTCTGTCGAAGCAGCGACGAACACCGTGGAAACTCCTTTTTCTCGGACCACATTCCGACCGGGGACCACTCCGCCGGGAGTTCGCGTGGAGCGGAACCGAACGGGGGTCGGGTCACTCACCCAGGAAAAACCTCGCGTAGGGGCGCCCGCGATCTTTCTTCCAACGTTCCTGGGTCTTCCCGGAGGCTCTAATGTCCCCAGATCACTCCCGCTAAGCTTAGCTGCTGGAAGGGCAATCTGGCAACACCACCCCGGGGAACGATCAGAACGATCCCTCGGTGGCCTCCGTGAAATGGGATGTCTGGCCGAAGGATTCATCCAGCAACTTGCGGGGCCGCCGACCGGCAGAAGTGATTCCCCGAAGCAGCCCCCCTCGCCGGGGTTCGCAAGCCGTCTCCGACGACGCTCGAGAATTGGAATCAGCGGATCCCAGCGCCAAAGGGGGCATTCCTGCCTGCTTTGGCCAAGGGGCTTTCCTGATAATAATCACGCTGCTCGATCGTGAAGGTATGCAACTCCAAATCGCGTCGTGCAACGATGGTTACCGATTCGGCATCGCGGTGAAACAACTTTCGCAACTGCCAAAGTGTCATCTCGTCGACTGGAACTTCATTCACCTCGATGATCACATCGCCGGGCTCCATCCCCATGATTTCGGCGGGACTTCCCTGATCGACAAGTTCGGCAATCACTTCTCCATCTCGTCGCAGGCACCGCAGACCGTTGCGATTCCAATCCGGAGGGCTTCGATACAACTGGCCGGGAGCTAGATAGAGCTGGTGATTGGCGAAGTCAAACGTAACGCGGAAGCGACTGAGAAAGTCCAATCCGATGACGTTCGAAGAGGTTTCAGCCACGGCGACTTCGGCCATCGTGTCACCGGCTATCCGCAATTCGGGGAGAATGGCAATCCTGGAGCGACTTACCTGCCCCAACTCGTTCTTGAATTGTGCCTCGCTGACCACGTCCGCCTGATGAAATCGCCGCAAGGTTCGGAACGAGGTTGGTTCCAGCCCCATTCGCAAGATGGACCCGAGATGCACGGAAAATGGGGTCAAACCTAAACCGGGAACATTCAGTTCGATCAGGGGAAGTGGTATGTTATCTCGCAATTGAAACGTTCGAGGAGCCCCGGCATTCTCCGGAACCTGCTTGAGAAACCTCAACCTCCCGTCATCGAAATCCACCTCCAAGACATAGGGGTAGAGAAAGTCTATTCCCAACACACCGGCAATCTTGTAACCCGTGACAGTCTCCAGGAACGACAGGTCATGGAATTGAACACGGTGACTTCGGGGCACAACCAGCTCCCCCACTTTGGCCAGCGGAACATCGTTTCCATCTTGCCGGCTGGCGACGGCTTCGCGTTGGCGGGCCTTCCAGAGCTGTTCGAACTCGGAGTCCACCACCGAGAAGTACGTGTTTGTGCTGACCATGAAGGTCAACGTTTCTTCGCCCAATGAGACGGGAACCAGCAAGACATCGCCATGCTTGGCCACTTGGAATTCTGCCAGGACGGTGGGGGACCGTTCCTCCGCTTGCAGGAGCTTCCATCCCTGCTGGGTGGCGCCGTGAAAAGCCTGAATCGCCGTTAGGACGATTATGGTACGCATGATCGGGCCCATGGTTCGCTCCCTCATTCCCTGGTCCGGCCGGCCTTCCAATCTCAAAAAAGCCCGCGATTTGGTGTTGACCTCATCCATAATTCTCTCCCTCTCGCAGATTTGACATTCGCCGTCAACCCGAATCATACCCAGCTCAAGACGGCAAGACGGCCGACGCTTGCCTGGAAGAGGGTGGGGAGGGTGAACAGCAGGAGCCGGGCGGAACTCTTTTCACGACGGCGGACGGCCGCCGAGCGACCGGGCGTTGTTCCTTCGGGGTCTCGTTCTACAATATGGGGCGAGTGGCAGCGAAGTTCTGTCTGACACTGAGTGGAACTGAATGAAACTTGACTGAAACTTGACTGAAACTTGACTGATCTTGGACTGATCTTGGACTGATCTTGACTGAAATTAGGGAAAGCCTCGGCTGCCATCCCGCCACACCACCATTCTCAGGGAGCGACTGCTTCAATGGCCACGAATTCCGGCAATTCCGATTCCAACCCGAATGCGAACACCGCCACAGCCCTGCCGGCCGAGGCGATCCCGTCGCGGATCGTCGTGGAGATGGCCGAGTCGAAGTGGGATCGCTACTCGAGGCGGATCGCTTGGTTCGGATTCGGTATTTGCGGTTTTCTACTGATCAGTCAGTCGATGGCGGTCAGCCAGTACTTCGCCACGGGAGAAGGGCTTCAGGAACGTTACCATTCCGGCTCCAAACTGGGGCGAGACAAGATTGCCATCATCACCATCTCGGGAATCATCGCGGATGGCTCGGGATTCGTAAAGCGGCAGATTGATCAGGTGCGGGACGACAAGAACGTCAAGGGAATTGTCGTCCGAGTTAACTCGCCCGGCGGTACCGTCACGGGATCGGATTACATGCTGCACCATCTCACTCGACTCCGGGA
>JBJHCD010000106.1:0-10858 GCA_050485845.1 Pirellulaceae bacterium
GGCTTGACCAGCATCAGTCACGTTTTCTTCTATCCGGAGACGCAGGATATCGTAATCGCCGGTCCGGCCGAAGGATTCTATGAAGACATCTCGGGACGCGTGGTCGGTTTGCATACCGGCCGAGTTGTCGTGGAGCTGCAGGATCTCGTGGCGGCTCTCCGAGCCTATCCCCCCGCGGGCGACCGCACCTCCGTCATCAGCGTCTCGATCGATCCGACTCAAGAAGGTCTCCAGCGATTGCAGCAGTTCCTGGCCGAGGTCGGTGGCCGGGCGACCCCGGCCGACACGGCTTGGCTCGTGCAAGGTCTCCAGAAGAGCCTCGGACACCAGGAAGTGTCGATTCGAGGAGTCTCGGACAAGACTCACTTCGCTCAGGTCTTGGTGGAAGCCGATTACCGCATGAAGTTGATCGGAATTGGTCTGGAAGAACCTCCGGTGAAGATCGTCAGCTATGTTTCCAAGGCAAATCCACGGAGTCTCTCTCGCAATGCCATGCAGCGATGGTACTTCACCCCATCGTATGAAGGAGTGAAGGTTTCCGAGGATGGCTTGGCCATGCAGTTGATTGGCCGGGGCGTGAAGCTGGTATGTGAGCACGAGTTGGTAACGGGTGGAGGCGAACGCGTCGCGTCGGCCAGTGTCGATCCGGCCGCTCAGGCTTTCGCCGCCTCCTTCACGAAGATGTATCCCGACCTGGCCGAGCGTTCCCCCGTGTACGCTCAGATGCGAAATCTGATTGACTTGTCGGTGGCCGCGGCCTACATCCAGCAGCAGGACTATTACGGCCAGGCCGGTTGGGAGATGCCGGTGTTTGGCGACGAAAGGGAGTTTCCGATCGAGACCTACACAGCCCCCAAGACCGTCGAGAGCGCGGTGAACGCGATCTGGAAGGGTCGCCAGCTGATGACTCCGATCGGGGGTGGAGTGAACATTCAACCTCGACAGGCGATCACGTCGGAGCGTCTGCAGCAAGACTCCTCGGGAACCCTGACTTCTCTTCGTTCCGAACTCCTTCCCGAGCAGCCGCTGGGAGACGAGCAATGGTGGTGGGACTGAGTGCGTCCGAGTGAGTTGGCTCGCCTGCGAGCCGATGAGTGAGTTAAGCCGGAGCAACTCAGAGCAAGGCAGAGCGAGCCGGACGGAGTCAGTCCGTCGGTTTCGCGACGAGCAGGACGCGAACATCACAAACATTCGTATGCGTGGGGCCCGTGATCAACAGGGCCCCTTTTTTTTTCAGCAGGGTGTAGGCGTCATTGGTGGCCAGTGTTTCGGCAATCTCGCCGTGGCTTTCTTCGAGCCGCTCGGCGATCTCCGCGTCGATCCAGGCCCCGGCGGCATCGGTCGGTCCGTCCTCGCCATCCGTGCCGCCACTCAGCAGCACCACCCCCTCGCACGGATTGACCGGCTCGACCGCATGTTGCCGGAAATGGTCGTAGGCCGCCAGGACAAGCTGTTGATTGCGGCCTCCGCGCCCCCGCTTGTCGGCGGGCGCCAGTCGCACCGTCGGTTCCCCACCCGTGACAAGGCAATGCGTGGATGGCTCGCCGGCCTCTCGCGGGTCCGTCTGGTCCGTCGGTGAAGCTTCCGCTGCCGGCGGGTCGAACCCGACGGGCCAGTTGGTTCTCCAGTCCAGAGCGTATTGGGCGAGCCGACGCCCGAGATCATTGGCGTCTCCCTCGGACTCACGAGCGACATGTGAATCGGTGAGGTAGCCTCGCCGCCGGGCTTCCAAGACAGCCGCCTCCACGGCGACCGAGTTGTTGCCGATGATGTGATGGTGAACGTGGCACGACGTTCCAACGGGCTCGTCGCGTGGCGGTCTCTGGGCCGCTTCGGTAAGAAAGCGGTAAGCACGAGGAGCGACATCTTCGGGAATTTCCAACTTTCGTAGCACTTCGAGTGCATCCGACGGAGTGGATGGATCCGCAATCGCGGGTCCGGAGGCGATGATATCGAGTGGATCTCCCATGACGTCGGATATCACCAATACGACGAGGTGTCCGGCCCGGCACGCCTGAGCAAGTCGGCCTCCCTTAATTCGACTCAGCTGCTTCCGAACGGTATTGAGCTGGTGAATGTTCGCCCCGGCGCCGCTGAGTCGCCGAGTCAGCTCGAGCTTCTCCTCCAAGGGAACCTGGTCAATCGGCGCGGGGAGGAGGGCCGACCCACCGCCGGAAAGAAGGCAGAGACAGAGGTCCCTTGGTCCGAGTTGCTCGACAATGGAGAGAATCTGTTTGGTTCCGTCGACTCCTCGCTGCGTCGGTTCATTCCGGCCGGCGGGTCGAGCGCCGTGGAGGTGGATGGGGGGAAGGTCACGCACGCAATCATCCGGGACGTTCAGCCATCCATGGACCTGCTTGTCCCGACAGACCTGATCTCCCAACGCGGCGAGAGCCCCCGCCGCCATTCCGGTTCCCGCCTTGCCTCCTCCGACGATGGCGATGCGGTCCAGGTTTTCTAGAGAGAGTTCGATGTCGCCCAAATGGAGTTGGCCATTTTCGACGCGTATATGAGCTTCCGTCAACCGTTTGCTATCGACCGCTTGGAGGGCTGCCATCCAAATGGCGTGAGCGTCTTCGCGCAGTCGTTCTGTCGCGGAATGTGTCATCAAAGGCTCCTCGGACCTCTTGCTCCCGGCGGATTCACTCTTCCAAGGTTCCAGAGGAATTTCTTCCCCGGTTCGATGGGATTGGGAGACTCGCTCGCGAGCCCCCTTTGGGTTCCCTATTGTGGCCCGAGACTTATTCCCTTTGCCAGCCGGGTCCGACCGGCCGCGGTGGAAAGAGTCGGATCCGTGGGAATTCCCGCGAGACTTTTCGCGGGACTTTTCGCGGCACTTTCCGCGGCACTTTTCGCACTGACCGGAGGTTCTTCCAATGAGAGGGTGCGAATGGAGACTTCATCCAACATGGCGACGCCTTCCGCGCCGAGCACGAAGTGAACTCGCAATTCACCATCCCGCCGGGCAGCCCGGTAGATCGTGAATTCTCGCCAGTTTTCACTCGTGGAATAGACTCGAGTCGCCAGGTGAGGCCCACCGAGTGAGTCGTGAATCATCAAGCCGTCGCCATCGGCCGGAAACCGCTTCGGCAGACGCACCGCCCCGCGAATCTGAATCAACTCGCCGGCTCGGACGGGAACGGGAGCACTGACAAGGCGAACTTCGGGGGGAGGTTCCCCACGTTTCGAGGCACCTTGCTCCGGCTGGGGGCTGAGTCGCATGACCAGACAGCCTTGGCCATTGTGGGGAGACTCGCGGGACAGTTCCACCTGACCGACCGCCTCTTGCGGGTCCGGGAGGAACCGCTCCCAGCCACTGTCGACCAGGTGCCGAATGTCTTCCATGTCTCCGGCCGCCAGTCCGTTACCGGACCATTCTCTTCCTTGAGCCCGCTGTGCGATGTCCCAGTGGTAGGGAAGCGTGGAGAAGCCGGCGGCAAAGGGGCTGGCGGCGGCCGAGCTGAAACTGCGGGAGGCACGTTCCCACCAGGCATGGCGAATCTGCATCAAACGAAGCGCCGCTTGGTCGAGCACCGTTTCAGCCGCTCGAAAGTCGTTCCCCTGCGTCAATTGCTCGGCCCGGTCAATCAACGACTTCGCCTCGCGCATTTGACGTTGGTGCCGCGCGTCGACCTCCTCGGTCCGCTGAACACAGACACGATCCATGTGCTGGAAGGCCAGCTGTTGGATTTCCAGCTGCAGTCGTCCGCGACGGGGCTTTCCTTCGGCGGATGCCTGGGCGAGGTGGTCGACAACCAGGTTCTCCTGAGTCACAATCACCGCCCCGGTGATCGGCAGATGGTCGATCTTCATGTGTATGCCACCCGCAATTCGGTCGGTGCGGAGGCGGACCAATCCGGAACTAGTGACTTGGTACACACTGGGAGAACTGGAGACCGAAGGAATCGTCGCCTCGATCGGTTCGGCGACGTAAGGGGCGACCGCGTACTGCTGCTCGGGATGAGTCCGACAGAAGAGCAACAGCCGGGCTCGCTGCGTCTCCAAGGAATAGCCCTGAATTCGACCACTCCCGATAGTCAGCTCACCAGACGGCCGGCCGGCGGCCAACCAGGGTGAGAGGATCTGTAGCTCCGCATTCAATAACTCGAGCATTCGAGCGCGGAGGCGAGTGGCATCGTCCTCCAGGTCGAGACGGGAAAGGGAGCGGAAATAGATTCCGCGAGCCCCGGTCCCCAGAGCGTGATAGACCATCAGGCGCAGCTGTTCCGGCTCCAAGGCAGTCCTCGAAGTAACGCCGTAGCCGAGGGCCTGCCACTGCAGCATCAAGTCTTGACCCGGCTCGGTCGGGAGACTCACGATCATCGGCGCCTGATGTCCGCCGGCTCGAGATTGCATTCTCAAGTGCGAGGGAATCCGAGTCAGCTCGTGTGAGCTTCCCAAGGGAGGCACCCCGACCAGGGCGAAGTCCGTCAGCCGCCGGTAAGCCGCGAAATCCGCCTGGGGCAAGTTGGTAATCAGCGGCCCTTCCTCCCCCCCCTCGCGCCGCAGACGAATCGCCTGTTCATGCAGCGGGCGAAGCTGGTCCGGGCCGACTCCTTCCCCCAGGTTCCAGGCGAACAGAGCACCATCTGTCGCGGGAAGCGGGGTTTCTTGGTCCTGCGGGGGAGGAGCAATCAGCCAGATTTGCAAATCATGGGCCCATTGGATCTCTTCCTTGGTGGGAGGCCGAGCGAGGTGGAGGCAATTAAAGCCGAGCGACCGCAACCAAGCAAAAGACTCCCCTTGGTACTCGATAATCCGCAAGAATACAGGACGCTCCCCTGCTTGGATCTGGGACCCGAAGATGCGGAGGGGAACCAGTTCCCTTCGCTGGAAAATCCCTTCGGGAGTGAGATTTCCACCGGAGTGGGAAATACTCTGAGCCCCTCGCGTCGTCCGATTGGCGGTGCTCGACGTGACCACGTATCCGGTCAGTTCCAGGTCGTCGAGCCATAATTCGGTTTCCCCCTTTCCACCGAATGCATTCACGACCACCAGATCGATGTAGGCCTCGCGAATGTCCACCTGGGGACCGAATTGTCGCCGGAGGCTCGCCTCCTGAAGCTTCAGTTGCCGGTGGGGACGATCGATTACCAGTTGCTGCCACTTCCCAATATCTTCGTAGGACGAGCCTCGCAAGACGGCCCTCAGTGGCTCGCCGTCGCGGGGACTGACCGTTCGCGGCAAGACAACACTCGCCAGCAACTGAATCCCCGGTCGGTTCGACTTAACCCACAGCGTGACGCTCAGTTCATCAATCACCGGGGCGACGGGAATGGTGTGTCCATAGTGAATGTAGGTTCCGAAGTCCGCCTGGAGCCTCAGATACTCCGAGCCCCGACCGGAATGGGCCTGCTGGAAGGTCCTCAAGTGATCACGGACCTGCATCGAGTGGCAATCGCGGTCCACCAATCGCCAACTCGGCTGAGGCGACTCAAATGGTTCGTGCCAATCTCCCTGGACCAGAGAGGGGAGCGTTCCCTGTATCCAGAGCAATATCGCCAGCAGAAAGAGAGACGAAACCCGAGGGTTTTGCCGGCATGAGCGGGGAGATTCGGTTCTCGGACCTGTCATGACCGTGGCGACTTTGGGGGTCGGGAGTGGGAACGAAAGGCGCAGCGTGGGCTTTTATCAGGATCCATGAGGGAGGGCCAGAGCGAACGGAGCGTTTTTTTCCCTGGACGGGAACCGATGGGAAACTTCACGAAAATCTCGGTGGTTCTCGATCAATTCGGGAAGACTGCGCCCAGGATCGAGAAAAATCTGGTCCGATTTCCCTTGAGTCGGCATCTGAAATGCTAGGGTTATGAGTTCCCAATTCGCCTTTAGGAGGTTCCCCTTCAATGAATGGCTCGCATCGCTTCCGTTCCGTTTCCCCGGAAATGCCACCCGAGGTCGCCGACTTGGTCCGAGTGGTGGAGACGCTCCCAACCCCCTACCAAACCAAACTAGAACCCTATCTGGAGCGTGTCGTCGAAGGGACTTCTCGTCGCCGCCGAATTCTCCGCATGGTGCAAGATGTCCTGGGACAGCTTCGCTTGGACATGAAGTATCTCCTGTTCGATCTGGAAGCGACTCGGAGAGAGCGGGACGACGCCTTGCGGGCCGTCTCCGAGCGGGATGTCGACGACCGGGGCGAAGGTTAGCGGCAAGTGGAGGGAGAAGGGGGAGTGGAAAAGATTGCGAGCTGTCGGCTTGTCGGCTAGGATGAGAGCAGCTATTCCCACTTCCGCCCCCCGACGGCAAGACCCCCATGTGATGGGGCCAGGTCCTTCGAAAAGGGGCGCCGAAGTGGCTGTTCGTCAGTCGTCAGAAGGAGCCGATGGTTCATGTCGTCAATTTCAGCGGAAAAGTTCGCTCAGCGAGTCTTCGAAGTCGGGCTGATTGACAATCATCAGCTCGATTCGGTCTGGGCGGAATTGGGGACTCGGGAAGTCCCGCTGGACACCGTGACGTCGGTGATGGTCCGCCGCGAATTGCTCACGAATTTTCAGGTGGAGCGACTTCTACGTGGCGAGCGGATCGGCTATTTCTACGGTAAGTACAAGGTGTTGTACTTGATCGGCGCTGGAACCTTCGCTCGGGTGTATCGCGCGGTTCACGTCGACACGAAGCGAGTCGTCGCGGTGAAGGTCTTGCGAAAACGCCATCGCGAGAATCCAGTGGAATACGAGCAATTTCTCCGCGAAGGAAAGATGGGCTCGGAACTGCGACATATCAACATCGTGCCGATTTACGAGGTGAATGGCGATCCACGAGCCCCTTACATGGTGATGGAGTTCGTGGAAGGTCAGACGCTCCGGGAAATGCTTCGCATTCGGAAGAAGTTGGACACGAAGACGACTCTTCGAATCATGGCCGACGTGGTGAGCGGTTTGGTCTATGCCGCGGAGAAGGGGATTACGCATCGAGACATCAAGCTCTCCAACGTACTGGTTTCCAGTGCGGGCCGAGCGAAATTGGTGGACTTCGGCTTGGCCGCGGCGGCTCGAGGCAATGACGAGGAGTTGGCAGACTGCCCGAACGCCCGGGCAATCGACTATGCCGCCCTGGAACGTGGAACGGGCGTTCGCAAAGATGATGCTCGGAGCGACCTGTTCTTTGTCGGCTGCATGATCTATCACGTCCTGTCGGGACGGGCTCCCTTGTCCGAGTCGAAGGATCGTCTGCAGCGACTGAACGTCTCTCGGTTCCGCGAGATTCCTTCGTTGAATTCGGTGGAGCCGGGACTGCCACATTTCATCTACGCGCTGGTCAACAAATCGATGGAGGTCGATCCGACCAAGCGGTATCAGTCGGCCCAGGAGATGCTTCGCGACATCCAGTCGGCTCAACAACGCCTGCAGTACATGGAAGAGAATCCCAGCAAAGCAGCCGAGGCGGCGGCTCTCCCCTCGGAAGCTTCCGAGTCCAAGGGAGGAGGAGACCGGCCGCTGGACGAACCGCTCGAAGGAGAATCGCGGACGCTGTTGGTGGTGGAATCCGGTGCCGCTCTGCAGGATCTGTTTCGCGATCGACTGAAGCGACGCGGCTACCGCGTGCTGATTATTAGTTCGCCCGACCGAGCCATCGATCGGATGCAAGCGGATCCGTCGGCGGCCGATTGCCTGATTTTTTCCGCTTCCGAACTGGAAGACGAAGCTGTCGAAGCCTTCAATCGACTCGGCGAGGAGACGAACACCAACTCCATCCCCGCCATCCTTATTCTCGACTCCAAACAATCCGATCTTGCCGGCGACGCCCAGACCGCGCCGCATCGAGTTGTGTTGGTCGGCCCCAAGATGAGCGACCTCCGAGCGGTACTTCTGAAATTGATCCAGCAACCAAGCCCGACTCAGCAGTAGCCCTCGCCGCGTCTGGTTCGCCGGCATCCGGTTCGTCGCGTCCGGTTTGCCACCTCCCGTTCAATGGAACGTTCTTAGGAGACAGGGGAACTCGAGCTGGACGAATCGGAGTCGTCGCGGCAGGATATCCCAGGAAAATCGCAGAGCGGAATGCTGGCGGTTGGTTCGGCCAGTACCTCCGCCAAGGTCGTCCCTCGAAATGCCTCCTCGACCGAGGCCATCGCGTTGTCCAGCCGTTTGTGGAGTGGACAGAGTCGCGTTCCGTGGGAAGCCAACCCCAGCGGGCAGACACGTATCCTCTGAATCGGTTCGACGGCGTTTACCACTTCCAGAATGGTCAATTCCCCAGCATCCTTGACCAGAGAGATCCCTCCCCCCAATCCACGCTGCGAACGAACAACTCCCCCCTTGGCCAGGGCCTGCAAGACCTTGGACAGATAGGCCTTGGGTACGTGGGTCACGGCCGCAATTTGCTCGGTCGTCCGCGCTTTCGGGGCCTGGTCCGCCAAATGGACCACCGCCCGCAAGGCATACTCAACGGTCTGCGAAAACATCCCCACGCTCCCCAGCGCCAGCAAAACTGGACATTGACATCTTATTTCTGGACCGATAGACTAATGGAAACTGGACATGACGCTCCAATTATAGATCCCATTGGGGGGCATGTATTCGGTTTTTGAGGCAAGGAGGCGAACGTTCGCCTCATTTGACCTTTATCGCTCCGGCAGGGCCCCCTGGCGGCTCCGACACTTTGGAAAAACGTTTGCGACGAGGAACCGGTTCCCATGAAGCACATCGACGAAACATTGCTCGAGTCCGATCTTGCCTATCGAGCTACCTACTTGATGGAGTTCATGGGACTGGATGAGGGGGACATTGCGGCCATCCATGGTGCCGCTGGCCATCTCGCTCCGCAAGTTCCCCATCTCGTGGATGCCGTTTACGACAAGCTGTTCTCCTATGATGCGACGAAGCGTCACTTTGTGCCGCGACAGCACGGCTACGAAGGAGAAGTCCCGGAAGGACTTGAGAGTTTGTCGGTGGATCACGAGATGATCCGCTTTCGCAAGGAACATCTGGGCCGATATCTTACCACACTGGTGACCAAACCTTATGACGGGAAGATGCTGAGCTACCTCGACATGGTGGGCAAGATTCACACACCACGAGCGGGATCCGCCAGCCTTCACGTCCCATTGGTACAAATGAACGCCCTGATGGGATTCGTCTCGGATGCGATCGTGAACCTGATTCTCGGGCTGGGGCTGGATCGCGACGCGGAAGTTCGGACGATTCGCGCTTTCAACAAGCTCCTGTGGGTCCAAAACGACCTGATCGCTCGCCATTATCAGGATGAACAACAGGCTCAAGTCGCCATCGCGGCCGCCGTCTGAACCGAGCGGTTTCGCAACGGCTCGTGGATCCCCTCGGTATCGCCGCCGAGCCCCTGCGTACCGCCTCCGTCCTTCTGAAATTCCCCGAGCACCGCAGCCCCCTCCAAGGACGGGTTTTCCGGGAGGGGGCGCCGTTTTTTTTGACTTCGACATCAAGACATCCTATGGTTAGAATAATCCATGTCGATCGTGGCTGACTTTCCCGTCGCGGGCAAAGTCTTCCGCTTGTTGGTGAGCGAGTCACTAACAAGTGGATCGGCGTTGATTGCGAACCAATCCGTGGCCCCTGCGTACAAGCAGAGATGTCTCCGTCGCGAACCTCCCAACTTCTGGCATTCAGCACGGCGCTACTCCTGGCTCTGCCGCCGGGGTGGTCTTGTCCGTTGCTCCATGGACAGCTGCTTGCGGTCTTTCATCCCGCAGGTTGGCAGGAAGAGAGTTCGGACCAGGGGCATTCAACGGAAACGAGTTCGACTTCGGCTTGCTCGACCGCTACTCGCTCCACACCCTCCTGCTGTCATCACCGGGTTGTCCCGAAGTCAGCATCACGCTGTGGTGGCCAGGACCAGTTGGATGCTTCGGGTCGCTCGGAGGTCACTTCTTCCGCGGGATGCCATTCGGACCGCCTAACTCCGACCTGTCACACGACCTTGCCCGACGGTCCCGCGTCAGATTGCTGCTGCCTGGGTGCTCCTCCCGTCGGTGTCGTCTTGCCGACCTCCTCCGTGGAACGCTGCGAGCCATACGGCTTGGTGGTTCACCTGAAGGAGGATTTGTCAAGCATCTCCGAAGGTCGTGGCTCATGGAATGAATCCATTCGACCGCCACTGACACAATCTCGCCAAAGTCTTTTCTGCGTCTGGCGTTGTTAAGCCGGCCCGACTTCCTCGCGTCGATTAATCCATGGCCATCCATCCATGATTGTCCTCGGGGAAAGTCTTCCGCGGTGCGATCGTCCCTACTGGACGCAAGGAGTTTCCGCTCCATCTTGGGTCAACGGCGGGTGTAATTTGTGTCGAAGCCAACGGGCTCGCGACTGACCTTCCACCCCCGATTGCCCAAATTCGTCCTCCGGCGATCTGATTGTCCAAAATCACCATCCCTCCTCCATTCGGGTGAGCCGCCCAGAGCTGGGCTTAATTTGACTCGGAAAGCCTTTTCGGCATTTGAACGAACATTTGATTCACATTCGCAGGACACGGAGTTCTCACAACATGACGTCAGGAAAATTCACTTTACGAACACAGAAGACATGGTTGGCACTTCCGGCCGCGTTCGCGTTGCTGCTGAGCCCCCTTTGGGCCCATGCCGACGAGGCGATCAAGGAACTAACCACGTCCCCGCTTCAGCAGGCACTGAAGATTGCCGCTTCCTCGGAGGACGCTTCCGCGGAGTGCTCGGTGGCGGTCAGTGCCGAGAAAAAGGCCTGTTGCCAGCAACAAGTCGCAGCGAAAGTTTGCTGTGAGACTCATGCCGTGGCCGCCAAGACTGAATGTGCCAAGGCGTGTGCCGCCTGTCCTACTCAAGCCGTCGCTGCCAAGGCCACCTGCGCCAGTGCTTGCTCGGCTTGTGCCACTCATGCCGTGGCCGCCAAGACTGAATGTGCCACTTGTCCTACCC
>JBJHCD010000107.1:0-10845 GCA_050485845.1 Pirellulaceae bacterium
CGGTGGCTTCGCGAGCGGGGATGAAGCTTCCCATCTGAGCCATGAGCGTCAGCAGCGCGACCTGTCGGATGTAGGTACTCTTCCCGGCCATGTTGGGGCCGGTGATCAACAGGATCTGACCATCCTCGTCACCCATGTGGGTACTGTTGGGCACGAACGTTCCTTCGGGCTCCAGAACGTCCAGCACGGGATGTCGGCCATCCAGGATCCTTAAGGTCGGCTCAGCGACCATGGTGGGGCGGCAGTAGTGACGGTCACGTGCCAGGTCGGCCAGTGAGACGAAGGCATCGAGATGGGCCAATATGCCGGCCACGACGCGGAGGTCGCGCGAGGAATCCAGGACCGCTTCCCGCAGTTCCAAGAACAACTGGTACTCCAAGTCCTTCGCTCGTTCGTCGGCGGTGAGGACCTGTTCCTCGTATTCCTTCAGTTGTGGCGTGATGTATCGCTCGGCGTTCTTGAGCGTCTGTTTGCGATGGTAGTCGGGCGGAGCCTTGTCGCGATGGACATTCGTCAGTTCGATGTAGTATCCAAAGACCTTGTTGTAACCGACCTTCAAGGTTGGAATTCCCGTCCGTTCCGCCTCCTGAGCCTGATACTGGGCAATCCATTGCTTGCCGCCGACGGCCAATTCACGAAGCTGATCGAGTTCGTCGTGGTAGCCGGATCGAATAAAACCACCATCCCGCAACTGCATCGGGCATTCGTCGACCAGCGCCGTCGCCAATTGTTCCCGCAGGTCGGGACAAAGTGGGAAACGGGCGGTGATATCGGCGAGCAGGGGGGAGGTGAGAGGTTTCAGTTTTTCCTGGATGGCGGGAAGTTGTTCGAGGCTGCGGCCGATGGAACGTAGGTCGCGCGGGCTCGCTCGGCCCGTCGTTACACGGGCAATCAGTCGTTCCAGGTCGAAGACACCATGGAGCATCTGCTTCAATTCTCGCCGGATCGCGGCCGTTTGGGAGAATTCTCCGACAGCGTCCAGTCGAGCGTTGATCTCGTCCAGATCGGTCAACGGATTTGCGAGCCAATCGGAGAGAAGTCGCGAGCCCATGGCCGTGACACAGCGGTCGAGAACTGCCAGGAGCGATCCATCGCGCCGCGCTTCGCGAATCGTGCGCGTCAGCTCCAGACTCCGGCGGGTGGCGACATCGATTTCGAGTGAACTGCTTGGTCGATAGGGAAGCAGCCGATCAATATGCGTAAGTGATGTCCGCTGGGTTTCTCGCAAGTATTCCAAGATCGCACCGGCCGCTCGGATAGCCAGTCGATCTTCATCTTGGAAGCCGAATCCTTCCAGACTACTGGTTTCGAAATGTTTGGTCAGTGTCGACCTCGCTCCATCCCAAGAGAATGCCCAGGGGGGACGGCGAGTCCAGACGAGCTGAACCGTTGTGGCGTGCGAAAGATCGAGGTCATCTTCCGGGATCAGGCATTCGGCCGGGGAGAGACGAGCGAGCTGATCGGCTACCTGCTCGCGAGGAAAGACGGCCGCGTGAAATCGTCCTGTGGAGAGGTCGCACCAGGCCATGCCGACCTGTTCGGGCGATTCGTGTTTCTTCTTCGAGCCAACGAGAACTGCTGACAGGTAGTTGCTCTCCTTCGGGTCCAGCAAGACGTCGTCGGTCAACGTGCCCGGCGTGACAACTCGAGTCACCTCCCGTCGGACGAGTCCTTTCGCCGTCTTCGGATCCTCCACCTGCTCACAAACCGCCGCTCGATGACCTGCCTTGATGAGCTTGCCGAGATAGGAGTCGAGCTGATGGTGCGGAAAACCCGCCATGGGGATTGGGTTCTCCCCTTTGTCTCGGCTGGTAAGTGTCAGCCCGAGAACTCGCGCCGCAATCTGCGCGTCTTCATGGAACAGTTCGTAGAAATCCCCCATGCGAAACAGTAGCAGCGCGTCGCCGCAGGCCGCCTTGGCCTCGGCATATTGCTGCATCATGGGACTGGTGCTCATGGTGCCGTCTTCATCCTTTCGACTCGGCGGACGCCGGCAGGTTGGCCGGGGAGCCACTGTTCTGGGGCATCGGCTCGACGGAGACCAGAATATTCTTAAAAGCGGGCGTGCGTGATTGGGAATCGGAAGATCGAGGCACCAGGACATTCGCCTCCGGGTAATACATCAGGGCATTGCCGGCTCGGATTTTCGGGAAGCTTCGCGCCCGGATCGAAGCCATCGTGCCGGTGGTACTGGTAACTCGCACGCGCTGTTCTTCCTCGAGTCCGAACTGCTGCATGTCATCGGGATGCAGGAGAATGATATCGCGGCGGTCCTGGCCTCGGTACAAGTCTTCTTCCTCGTACACAACGGTATTGAACTGCCCTTCGCTTCGAACGGTCATGAGCCGAAGTTTGCCCGCCTCCTGGTGTAGTTCGGGAAGCTGGTGTCGGTGAAGCTGACCTTTGCCGCTGGGGGTTGGGAATTTCGGTTCGTGAAAAATGCGTCCCTGAACATGAAATTCCTGCTTGGACCTGTCCATCTGGGCGATCTGTTCGAATCCCGGGACGACTCTTGAGATCGCTTCCCGAATCTTCCCCGTGTCGCGCATTTGTTGCCAGGAGATGGGTCCGTCGGATCCCAGAACTCCATCGGCGAGATGAGCGATCACTTCCACTTCGCTGCGTGGACCTTGGTGGCGAGCGGGTCCGCCGTCGCTGAGCCGGATGAAGTTGAACATCGACTCCTGCGTGGTCGGCTGCGGTTCCTCATCCCGAGGAAGCACGGGAAGAATGATCGTCTCACCGGCCAAGCCGTGCGCGTGACCCGTATTGAGCGTGGTGCTGAGGTAAACCAGCATCTCCAGTTTGGCGAGAGCGGCCGCGGCAAAACGGGCGTCCGGATTGGAACCGTAGAGATTTCCCCCGAGGCAGAGTCCCACCTTCAGCTTTTCTGAGTCGGCCGCCTCCATGCAGGCGAGCGTGTCGAGGCCGGGCGTGGTTGGAAGCTGCAAGCCGTATTCGCTCTGCAATTTCTCCAAGATGCTGTCGCGCAGCTTGGGCGTTACGCCGACCGACCCGATCCCCTGCACGTTCGAATGCCCCCGAATCGGGAGGAGGCCGGCATGAGGACGTCCGACCATTCCACGCTGCATCGCCAGGGCCGCAATCGCTTGGACATTCTCCACGCCGTGGACGTGGTGCGTAATGCCCATCGTCCAGGAAAATACGGTGTTCTTCGACTTCATGTAACGGTCGGAAATCGCTTGAATCTCGGTTCGAGAGACGCCCGATTTCGTTACAATCTCGTCCCAGGAAAACTGCCGCAGGTGCTCGGTCCAGGCGTCGGAATCGAGACAGTGGTCGCGGAGAAAAGCTTCGTCGCTACCCCCACGCTCATCGATCTCCTTGGAGATTCCGGTCAGGAGAGCCAAATCGCCACCAATATGAGGTTGCACGTACAGGCTGGCGATCGAATCTCCCCACAGGAGGCTGCGGACATCGCTGGGAACTCGGAAACGCTCCATGCCCGTTTCACGGACGGGGTTGATCACAATCACTTCTCCCCCTCGGCGCCGCGCGTGCATGAGCGTCGTCATCAAGCGGGGGTGATTGCTGGCGGGATTCCCTCCAATGACAAAGATCAAGTCGGCCTGTTCCAAGTCCTCCAGCACGATGGTGGCGGTTCCGCTGCCGACGGACGTGCTGAGCCCCACGCCACTTGCCTGATGGCAATAGTAGCTGCAGTTGTTGACGTTGTTCGTGCCGTAAAGCCGCGCGAAAAGCTGGAGGAGAAAGCCGGCTTCGTTCGAACTTCGACCGCTGAAGTACCAAAATGTTTCGTCCGGAACCGACTGCTTCAGTTTCTGGACAATCCGGTGCAGTGCGTCGTCCCAGGTGATCGTCCGATAGTACGGGTCGCCCGCTTGGCGGACGACGGGCTGCACCAAACGGCCGCATGATTCCAGCTGGCGGGGAGTGAACTGCTGAAGCTGGGCAATGGAATAAGTGCTCCAGAATTCAGGGCGAATCGCCCCCTGCATATCGGCCGCCATCGCTTGCAGCGACTTCTTGCAAAACTCCGGAAAACTTCCCGCCTCGTTGACGATGCCGCCGCGCTGGCCTCCCATTCCCAGGGCACATGTCTTGCACGCGTTCTTGCTGCGCATTGCCTGCCACATTCGCCACCAGCCACCCATCTCGCGGGCTTTGCGAAATGTGTACCAGATAGCAGGCCAGCCCCCGCCACTGTCGACCTTCTTCACGATTGCATTGCTCCCCAGGGGTTACTCTTCGGCAACCTCCACATAGACCTTCAGCGCCGACTTGTCTTCCACCAGAAGCCGCATCATCTCCTCGTAGTTTTCCAAGCCTTGAACGGGATGAGTTAGAATCTTTGACAGGACTCCCGGGTACATCACCTCGCCGAGAGCCAAGTCCTTGATTCCCGACTCGAAATGTTCACGGTTCGCATTGACCGAACCGAGCAGCAGTTTATTCCCCAGTACCCAGTCGATGTTGATCTGGTCCGAGGGAACTTCGACTTGATGATCACCGCCGGTGATGCTGGTCCAAACCAGCACTCCATTGTGTCCCAGGTACCGCATGCTGTTAAAGGCCACCGCGCTGGAACCGGTGGCATCGACGATCAAGTCAGCTTTTCCGACCTTCTGGACAACTTCTTCCACGCTGGTCTTCTGCAGGCTGACGTAGTTCGCCTCCATCCCCCGAACGATTTCCTCCTTGATGCTGGGAGGTTGAGTGCGAGCCATGGTATAGACGTCCAGGCCGCGCAGTTTGAGCACCAGAGTGGCCAGCAGGCCGATCTGTCCGGCACCCATCACAAATGCCGTTCGAGGCCGCCAGACTCGCATTCTCCGCTGCACCTCGAAAGCCTGCTGAATCCCCTTCGCCGCGCAGCTCATCGGCTCCATCAAGACATGCAGGTGCTTTAGTCCGGCGGGGACCCGAACCACATAGTCTTCATGCTCGACGAACTCTTCCGTCAGAAAGCCATGCAGCAGGTTGATCCCCCGCTCGTAATAGACCTCCTCGCTGGTCATGTCGTAGGTTCCGATCTGATCGTAGATGGAACCTCCCGGTCGCCGGACGGTGGCCGTCACATAGTCCCCCGGTTTGAAGGAGCGAACGTTCTCTCCCACCTCTTGCACCACGCCAAACGACTCGTGCCCCAGAACCAGATAATCATCCCCAGGAGGTGGGTTGCCGTAGAGTGCCTCGTTGATTTCTCGGTCCGTGGCGTCGACGCCGACTTTCAGCACGCGAATCCGAACCCCCTTTCCATCGGGGATGTGGCTGATCGAAGGAGTGGGGATGTCGCGTAAATGGACGCTGTTGGGTGTCCCCGGCTTAACGGCAATGGCCTTCATGCTGCTTCTTGTTCCTCGGCTGACTTGGGGTGAAGCGTTCCCACCCCGTTTCTCATGTTTCTAAGTTTCGCAGTTTGTTGACTCGTTAGCTTGCTGGCTTGCTAGCTCGTGGGCAAAGCCCGTAATCGTATCCCAGCAACGACGGTTTGCAAGGGTCCCGCACCCGTCCAAGGGATGGAGGGATGGAGCGGCGAGGCCCGGCTTGTTCTACGGATGGCGGACGGCGGGCCGGCAAACGAATTGGCGACCTCAATCGGGCCGGACCAGCGGGGGTGGAAGCCGCTCGAGTCGGGGGCTAGCTGGAAACCGGTGCCGACCGGGGTATTCCAGTTCAAACGATTCCTCGGCCGGTTGATTGGTCCGTTCGTAACGAGGGATGTTTTCCGAGCCAGAGAGGGCGGCGGGGTATTCCACCTGCGGAAAGTATCGTCCCAGGGGGCCGATCGTGCCGAAACGTTCCTCCACGAAGCGGATCCCATGCGTTTCCAGAATCGTCCCGCTTTGGCGTTCGAGATTCGCCAACTCGACGTTGTACCGTGTCAGCGCGTCGGCTTCGGCGCTGATCGCGTTGCCCCAATCGGTAACCGCTTGCAGAAAAATCAGGAAGTTCGCGCGGCCCGCCGCAAAGTCAGCCCATTGTCGCTCGAGATTGAGTCGAGCTGCTTCGCGAGTCTCCTCAAAGGCACGATACTGTGCATGGAACTGCTCCAAGTTCCTCAGGTTTTGGGCCAGGATGTGGATCGCGTTATGGAGTCCCTGGTCCAGGTTGGCTCGATCCCGAGCCAGAACCAGTTCTTGTTGGCGCAAGGTCGCTCGGCCCTGCCGAAGGCCGAGCGGCACGGAGAAGTTCACTCCCAAGGTCCAATCATTGAAGTGACCGGGAGCCGAAGAGACCCTCGTCCCGCTGGGAGTCACTCCCTCCAGTCCATTCCAGCGGTAGAGCATCACTGCGTCGAGCCGGGGGCGGGCTTCGTTGTTGGCCAGCAGCAGCAACTGCTCGTCGGCTTCCAGGATCAATTTCAGCTCGATCAGGTCGGGCCGCCGCTCCTCCGCCAACTCGATCAGCCCTCTCCAGTTTGGTTGGATGTTTTCCCGGATGGGTGGAGTCACGGGAACAAGTCGAGCGGGTTCGGTGGGGGGGAGTCCCAGAATGTTTCGCAGGGCGGCTTCCCGCTGCAGCAAATTCGCTTCTGCCCCTACCAAGGTGGCTCGAAAATTGGCATAGGCAACGCGGGCCTGCGCCAGGCGACTGGCATCGCCAATTCCGGCCCGGGCCTGGGCTTCCGCCAACTCGAAGGCCGCTCGACCCTGTTCCACCTGCTGCTGACGTGCCCAGAGGTCGGTTCGAGCGAAGACCACGTTCCAATAGGCCTCCACCACCCCTCGAACCAACTCCTGCATGCCATCCTTGAACTGAAAGAACGAGCGTTCGGTGTCGATCCGAGCGATGACGATCGGCGCCATGTTCGCTCGAATTCCTCCCCCTTGCAGAAGCGGTTGAGTGAGGCTGAGGCTGGTGGAGCTTCGGTCTTGCGGATTGAGAGGCAAGAAGTCGGAACGGAAGCGATTGGATTGGCTGGTGACGCCGAAGTTGAGGTTTCCACCGGTAACCAGAGGTTGAGTGAGATCCAGACCGAGCCCGAACTGGTCATCCCTCGTGCCGTCGATCCGTACTCCACTGGGTTCACCCGGATCGAAGGAGGCGTGTGGAAAATCGAAACGTTGAAACTGATTCTGTACGGAAATCGAGGGATCGAACCGTCCCCGCTGTTGATCGATCTGGGTGTTGGAAATGGCCGGATCGTAGATTGTGCGACCGCTGCTCGTGGCGGCAATGCCGGTGAGCACTCGGACGACTCGAGCGTTTTCCAGAGCGATGCGGATCACATCGTCGAGTGCCAGGTGAGCGGCATCGCCGTCCCACTGCTTGTCGGTGACGGTGGGAGGTGGTGGGAGTTCTGGAATCCGAGCCTTGGGCAACAGCGCGGGGTCTCTGACCTCAATGCTCCGCTGCTCGGATGGCAGCCAAGGGAGGATCGACTGCGCGGAGGAAGTAAGCGGGGCGAGACCGAACGTTAGCGCGAAGGCGAATGTGGCGACTCCCACGAAACCGCAGGGCACTCGGTCTGGAAAGATGGTTCCCATGAAACAGAGAATTCGGCATTCGGCCGACTGTCGAACCAAATTTTCCGCTCTCTCCGACAATAGGCCAAGCAGCAGTTGGTTGGAATGGACCGGTTGTATCAATTATCCTGCAGGAGCCGATTACCGCATGGGAGGGGGAGAAGCACCGTACTGGAGTCGGCTTAGAGCGTGGCGGCATTGAGGACCTCGAGACCCTGTTCGAGGTCCGTGGTGTCGGCTACCACGCTGCCATCCCGGAGGACCAAGAGACGTTTCGCGTGGCGAGCGACATTCTGGTCGTGCGTGACCAGAATGACGGTAATTCCTTGGCTTTCGTTCAGGTCACGAAAGAGTTCGATCACTTCCCGGCTGGTGCGGGAGTCGAGGTTGCCGGTCGGTTCATCGCCCATCAGAATGGAAGGGCGATTCACGAGGGCTCGAGCGATAGCGACCCGCTGCTGCTGTCCCCCCGACAATTGTCCTGGATGGTGATCCAGGCGTTCTCCCAGTCCGACTTGAATCAGAACTTCCCTGGCTCGGTCACGGCGTTGCCTGGCCGACATTCCCTTTACATACATCAAGGGAAGCTCCACGTTTTCCAGTGCCGTGGTCCGGGCCAGAAGGTTGAAGTTCTGGAAGACGAAACCGATTTGTCGGTTTCGAATTCGTGCCCGCTCGTCACGAGACATGGTGACGATTTCGTTTCCGTCGAGCAAAAAGCTCCCGGACGTGGGGCGATCAAGGCAGCCCAGGGTGTTCATTAAAGTTGACTTGCCCGAACCACTTGGTCCGACCAGGGCGACATACTCTCCTCGCTCCACGGTTAAGGTGACTCCGAGAAGCGCGGGGACTTTGATTTCACCCAAGTCGTAGATCTTGGAAACGTCACGCAGTTCGATCAGGGCCATGGCGACTTCGCGAGATGCGAGGAATGTGCGAGGCAAGCGTGTGAACTTCAGGAAAGCAATTCTCCGTCGGTCACATAGACGTTCTTCATGAAGGCGTCCAGCTTGAGGAGGCGACCACGGAACGAGATTTCGCTGCCGACCTGGGGACGAAGCGACTCCGCGAACTCCGGGGGGAGTTTCACAAATGCCTTGATGGCACTGAAGTAACTCTCGCTAGGGGAGCCTTGGATCTCGACGGTCGCTCGGCACGCTTCCTCGTCACCAAACACCATGTCGTACGACATCCGTTCGACTCGCCGCAAAACGCCCGACCAGTCAATTTGCCGCCCGGCATGATGTTGTTCGAAGATCTGATTGGCGGCGAAGCTGGAATTCGAGGCGTCGAAGACTTGGCGACAGAACTCGGAGGCCTCTAGGGGTTGGCCGGCATGGGGAGGTTCCGAACCGGAACGGGAGGAGTGCGAGAGGGTCGATGGGTTCCGAGCCGGTATTGGGCCGGCTGCCGAGGCGTGGGCCGAGGCGTGGGCGGTCCACAGTTCCAGTTCCGAGTCATCGGGAGAGTGTTGCCGAACTCGCTCGAATACGCCGGCAGCCTCTCGATGTCGTCCGGACATTTCCAGGATCTCGCCCGCCAACAGGTGTTCCTCGACCAATTCCGCGTCCACGATCTGATCCTCCTGATCCTCCACGAGGGTGATTCTGGCGGAGCGACGCTCTTGCAGTTCCCGGAGCATTCTCAGGGCCTCGTCCGGCCGTCCGGCATCCTGGGCTTCCATGGCCTCCGACATGGCGGCATCGTCTTCTCGGTCCCCTGTCAGGTGCCAGGCAACTCGACTGGCTCCCCGGAACAGTCCCACCAGAACTTGTGGGTTGCGAATCACGCCGTGGCGATCGAGCGTGATGGAGTCGTCGCTGATGACGATCTCCGGATAATTCCGCAAGAGGCGTTCGATACGAATCCGGCGGGCCGGCGTCAGGAATTCGCGGACTCGCTGTTCGTTCGTGCCCTTGATGACAGCCAGCCGATCGAATCCGTCCTCTCCCACTTCAATGTCCTGTGCTCCGAGCAGTTTCGTGAGGTGGCTGAAGAAACCTTGGCGAGTCATTTTCAGGCCGATGCCGAGCGGTTGGGGATAGCGAAGCTGGAATCGGGTGTAGATGGTCGAATTCTTCCCCTGCCTTCGTCGGTAGGTATGCAGCGTGACATGGGAGTTTCCCAGCCTCCCTTCAATCCGCTTGCTTTGCATGAGTCCCTGTCCTCGGAACGTGAGCCCAAGCGATTCGGCCACTTGCCGCCAGTTCTCTCGAGTCTTCTTCTCATGAGCGATAGCGAGAGGAATGACCACGAGAGCAATCAGGAACACGAATAAGACGGCATAGGACACGGCGGGGACTCCCCGGGCAAAGGCGTTTGATCATTTATCAGGGGCAAAGGGGCTCCGGCAACGGAGGCGAGGGGCGAGTTCACTTTCCTGTCCGAGTCGGAAGATGGTGGGTGTCCGGCAGGGAGGGGGGCAGTGTTGGAGTTTGCGTTGGTGGAGAGGTTTCCCAGATCCGAATTTGACCTTTTCGCGAGCTACTGACTAGTTGCTGACCATCGGGAGAAAAGAGCACATCATGAACGGCGTCCTCATGCCCTCGGAGGGTCAACGTCTGCTCACCGGTCTTCATGTCCCAAAGTTTGATCGTGTGATCGTAGCTGCCCGTGGCCAACCGGCTTCCGTCGGGACTGAAGGCAACGCCCCAGACAGTGCTTCCATGACCTTCCAGACGCCGGAGCAGTTTACCACGCAGGGCGTCCAGCATAAGTATCGGTCCATGATTTCCGGCGGCTGCGATTCGTCGGCCGTCGGGGCTGAAGGCACAATTGATGAGTCCCCATCCCAGGGTGAATCCGACGGGATGGGGCTCCGTCACATAACGCCAGTGAAGTTTACGAGAATTCAGGTCGTAGGCTCGGACCTCGCCATGTAAATCGAACTGATAGGTGACTGCCAGTAGGCGTCCGTCTGGGCTCAGGCGAATGCGATTCGGCACACCTTCCCCCGCCTGTCGCTCGGCGGCGTTCGGAATCTCCAGAATAGTCTGGTTCGTTCGTGTATCCAGCACGAAGGCACCACGTGGAGTGAGATAGACCAGATGTTGTTCGTCGGGGCCGAGTTGCACCGCGGTGATCCGGCTTTCCCAATCGGACGGATCCTCGGGGATTTCGATGGAGCGAATCAGCTCGCCCGACCTGTTTTCCAGGATACGGATTTCCCGCCGCCTCCCGATGGCCAGATGGTTGCGATCCGGCGAGAAATGCAGCCCGATGCGATCTTCCCTGGAGGCATCCGGTAGATTGGCACCGAGTGGGTGAGGTTGGCCCGTGGAAAGATCCCACGCGAGTATTTGTCCGTCGCCACCCGCGGCGGCGACCAGCTTTCCCTCGGCGTCGAGACTCAGATGTTGGATATCCGACAGCCCGGTTTCAATGACACGCGACG
>JBJHCD010000108.1:0-1745 GCA_050485845.1 Pirellulaceae bacterium
GAGTCAAGGTGGAGCCTTTTCGGGCCGCTTTTGTTCGCCACGGAGGGCGAAGAAAAGTGCCGCACGCACCCGCCGGGCGGCCCGAAAAGCAGCAGCCGGACGCGGACCTTGACCGGAGCGGACAATCGAACTGGCCGCCGGGCTGGGGAATTCCCCTACGCGGTCGTGAGGGGAGGGAAACTGTTTTACTCGCCCATGATTGCGGTGGACTTCGAGAATAAACGTCCTACAAAAGTTGCTTCGGGGTGTCGGACCGAAGCACGCAGGCAAATCAAGTTGAACCTTGCATCGCGAACGGGATGGCCTATCCAAGATCCGGCACCTTGAAGTCGATGGAAACGACGCGCAGATCGCCGATGTCGGGGCGGGTTCTCTTCAGCTCCTCGGCGCGGCGGGCCACCCGTTCGATCACCTGGTTGAAGTTCAATTTGCCATGGGGACTTTCCCAATGCCCCTTCCGTCCATTTTTCGCAAGAACATAAATGCCGTATTGCGAATTATGCGCGCGTAGATACTGGCCGACCAACTGGTTCTCCAATCGCTCCAATAGCTCATCCAGCGTCCAATTGTCGGCCCACTTGAGTTCGATGGACACTGGATCCGTGTAGGGATTCTCAGCGCGCAGGTCGGGCCGCTTCTTCTGGTCAATTTCCACCTCTTGAGGAATTGTATATCGTTGCCGCGATCGCTCATTGAGCTTACGGGCAATCCAACGGCGCAACACACTCTCCTTCGCACCGAGCTGCACTTCCTCGCGCAGGCTGTTGTCGCTGTGCTCCACATCGTCCTTGATGCCAGTCAGTCGGTTGAGCAGGATCCGGAACAGCTCGGCGTCGGTCCGCGGATTTGTTTCGTATAGACGCGCGAACTCGCGGAGGGCGGCGGGTTCCCAGGCGGCGTAATCCGCATCGTTGACGATCCGTTGATCGATCAGGTGCAGCAGCCAGTCGCGTTCTGCGGCAAGCTCAGGGCAGGTGAGGAGCCCATGCAGCATCGTCATTGCGCTGGGGTCGTCGCTCTGGGCCAACCGGGACAGCAGCCCGGTCCGAAATCGGGAGGCGTGGTCACGGGCAGTAGGCGTGAATGGTCCTTCGTGGGTGCGGTCGATGTCGTCTTCCGGCCTGACATGCCGGTAGATAAACGGGATCAGCCGCACGAGTGAAGCGGGCTTCAAATAGTCGGGATGGCCGGTAAATGGTAGCCGCGGCCGGACATCACTTTCGAGCATTTCAGTGAGGCGAAGCACGACATCATCGGCCCCGGAGTATTCGCGCAATCGTTCCTCGATGATCGAAATGGCCTGATCCGCGTTCACCAGAAGGCAGACCGCTGCCCACATCACAAATCCTTCCGAGTCCAGGGGCAAGACGCGGGACCGCCCGGCGGCGATTTCACCAAGTTCGGCGTCCGGAAGCGTCGTCGTTTTCACCAATAGCGACACGGCACTATCATGAATCCCCGGGTGCGCGGGATCGCATACTCGAAGGCTGTCAATCACGGCTGGCCGCACGAGCTGCGCGAGACAGCCCCCTACCCACGACACTCCAGCAAGCGCGCCGATGTAACGCTCTCGCGTGGCAGGATATTGCCATTCTCCACGCACGCATGCCGTGAGGACCTCGGCGATCGGAGCCGGGCGTGCATTGGCAAGGCCCTCCAACCAAGCCGGGAAGCCGTTCATCTCCTGGACGGCATAGCGTGTGATGAGCCGGACGTCCGCGTCGGTGATCGAGTCAAACGGGAGT
>JBJHCD010000108.1:1755-10843 GCA_050485845.1 Pirellulaceae bacterium
GCCCTACTGGATGCGGTTCAACATGAAGCCGTCACTGGAGGGGTTGCGGCGGTTCCTGGATGCCCGCGAGCCCGATCATGAGCCGCCCATCGACCTGGCTGGGGTTTTCTTTCTCATGCGGGAGTGGCGGTTCGTAATTGCGCCACGACCGCTTACACCCCTCCTTGACCGCATCCGCGATTTTCTTGCCGCGTTTTCTTGCCAGGGCGTCCCAGCTTGATGGAGCGAACCTCGATTCGTTGTTCGTGGCTTCGTGACACAGATTGACCAGAGGGCCGATTGCCGCACCTGAGCGCAGCCTGTCCCCATTGCGAAACAGCCACCACCAAACCCGCCATGCATTCCACTTCCGGCGCAGGGAGATGCGCCCTATGGCCCACCAGTGACTCCACCCGGCAAGGTCGGTCCAACGGTATCGCAGTCCGCAGAGCCAGGCCCACCTGATATCGGAACGAGTGCGATCCAGCAAGGCAGTGAACTCAGGGTCGTCATTCACAACCCCACGGAGTCGCGTCAGCCGACGATCCCCCAGCCTGAGCACAAGCCCAATCGCGATATGCAGGATCAACAGCCTGTCTGCGCGGTCCCGCCGATTTCGGATGTCTTGAATCACCCACTCAAGGTCGGCCTCTGACTGATTCAGCACTTGGCGGAATTCATGCATTACCAGCCCGTAATGCATGTCCGTCGGATGGGCGGCGCGCCACCGCTCCACAGTCTGCCAGAAGAAACATTGCCGCACGCAGGGGTGCGCCGTGGTCGCGTTGTCGAGCGCCTTGTTGTGATCGCTGTGGGAGCGGTTGAACGGCTGCGCTTCGGCGATTAGCGCGAGCGACTCCGCTGCTGGTCCGCATTCGGCTTCAGTCACCGGCCCCGACAGCAGCCTAGTCAATGCCAAGGGAAGGATCTCAAGGAGATACTCGTATCGCGACGAAATCCTCGTTTCCTTATTCGACATCTTGATATGCGGCGGAATCTGCAGCAGCCGGTTCAGCTCCACGATCAGCGCGCCAGCGTGTTCAGGAGTGAGGCGTTCTTCCAGCAGCCGTTGAATGGCGTGCTGAAGGCCCCCGGAATGCTCGTCGCGCACGTCGGGCTTTTCAAGCAGAAGCGCGATGTCCGTCGCTCCGATCGTATCCGGGAAGAGCGCTTCGCAGGCCACGGAACGCATCTCGTTTGTGAGCGCCGGTGCGGTGCGAAGGATGTCCCACGCTTGGCGATGGCTCTCAGGCGTCCCCATGTCGCGCAGCGCCGCAAGAACGTAGGTTTTCAGATCCTCGGGTTCGTCGGGGTCGCCCAGAATAGTAAGCAGATCGGGAAGACAAGCAGACAGGCTGCCATAGCAGATGAGTTGCACCAGCTGTTCCCGTATATCTCCGGGCGTCGCTTTATCCACGAGAAAGCGCGCGATGTCCGGCGCCAAGCATTGATCCGCCAGCCGGCGCATTGCGTCTGGCGAGTAGCCAGACCAAACCTTCTCGCGCCCTCTGTTTCGCTGAATCCAGGACTCAAGGAGCGCTCTCTTGAATTCCAGTGGGAGTGCCTCCGCGTCACCGTATTCAAGATGAATTTCCGGGGCTCCGCGCAGCACCCAACACCGGACTTCGTCATTCCATCGTTCGTTACCATTGCAGAGCCACGCAAGCACGGGGATCAGGGTGTGGCGTGGTGCCGGTGTCGCGGATGCATCGTCAAACAGCAATTGAAGCAAGTTGCGCGTCGGGCAGCCTGCCGCCATGCGCCTGCAGATCCACTGCGCCGCGAGATACTCGGAGACACGGCGGTGATGGAACCGAATCTGCCCGTAGGTGGCGCTATCGAAAAGAGGCCTGGACAGCAGGGCCGCCACTTCGCCTGGTTCCCAATCTTCAGGCAGGCATTTCGTGGCATCCAGCCCATCCTGGGCCAGGAAGGTTTCGTCGGGAACCTTGAACTGCTGCTGCTTGCAGAGAAGCGTGGCGGCGGCGAGCCATTCAGCGCCTTCCCTCGCGCGCGATTCCGAGAGCCGGAAGTTGGCGCGACGCTCCACCGTCTCCCGCAGCTTGGTGGTCACGTCATGCTCGATAATCTCGGTGAGGCTGCCGAGACGACCGTGCGCCATCCAGAATGACACGAGCTCAAAGACGTCGAGCGGCCGTCGGGCAAATTCCCAAGCCGAATGATTGTCGAGCGCCACGAGGAAGTGGTCAGGATTGCCAATCCCGCGTCGTTCGGCGAAGGTTCGGACACGATCACGGTCGAGGGGAACGATCTGGACTACGCGTATGTCGCCTTCCAGAGCCCCGGTCTGTTGTGAGGGTCTCGCCGGCGCAAACCTCCCCAGCACTTCCTCCCGGTCGGATGCTGGACGCCATTCGCTGATCCGTGAGCTAATAAGAACACGCGCCCGGTCCATAGCGCCGCCGATCGCGGCCACGACCTTGTCGAGCGCCGCGTAGAAGTCCGCTGACCGACGTATCTTTGCTTCATCGACGGAATCCAGAAAGAACCAAGCTGTCTGGCCTCCACGTTGCCATTTCTCGAACCGCTCCCTGTCTGCAGGAGCGAGGAGGGCCTCGAAGGTGCCAGCGGCGAGCCGCTCCAGCTCGATCAGGAAGGCGTACTCGCCCTTTTCCTGGAGCGAGGCGCAGCGTGCCCGGAACTCCCAGCTCTTACCGCTCCCGGGTTCCCCAAGGACGACAACGAGACGCTCTTTCAGCAACTCGGTCCAGCCCAGCGCCAGGGAATCGGCGAGCGAGCCGTCCAGGTAACTCGCTGCTGCCAGTTCTTCAGGGCGATCCGAGCCGTGAAGCCTGCTGAAACGTCGGTCGATTTCGATGTAGCCCGTTGGTGGGTGCATGGGACGCTTGCCGGTTGCGCAGCGAGACACGTGGCAAGAGTCACCACGCCCGGCGGCCATTGCTTCTCCGAAACAGTTTGGGCCGCTTCGGGATAATCCGTTGATCTCAACCAGTTTACCGCGATGTATCCGCCACACCACCGTACGTCGCCATTTTTCTTGGACACGCACCGCGTGAAGACTTAACCTGCACCGGTCACATGGCCCGAGGCGTCTAGCCGGGTCACAAAGCCGGTCGAAATCAAGACGATCTATATCCGGGGAGATGGCGGTGACACGCACATAACCGGCGTCCTTGAAGTGGCTAATGAATGCCGCCAGCGGTACATGCGGGAGATCGAACGGCACCCGGAACGCGACCGCTATCCGCTCCCGCTGGTGCTGGTCTTCTCCGACGGCCACAACGGCTACGGCAAGCCGGTGCCCGTTGCCGAAAAGATCAAGTCGCTGAACATCGACGGATGGCCGGTGACCATCGCCGCCGCCGGCGTGGCCACGAAGGGGACCAAGCCTTCTGATGAAGTGCGGCTCAAACAGATCGCCTCGCCGGAGTGCTACGAGCCGGTCGAGGACGTGCAGTAACTCTCGGAATTCATCGCCAAAGTCGGCAGTTCGGGAGCGTCGTCCGCCCGCGAAGTCTCCACGCTGGTCCGCCGAATGCGAAAGCTCAGCACTCGCTGTCGCGCGGTCCGGCGGAAGCGGACCGGCAGCCGGAACCGGTGGGCTGCGCTGCTCCTGCTGCGCACCGAGGGGCGCATGCTCCGCTTTCGCGACGAGCTTCAGTACGAAGTGAACGACACGCTGGTGGTCCCTGCTGTGGGGGCAGATGAGGATGCCGGCATGCTCGGCCCCGTTCCGGTGCCAACCGGCAATGCCCAGATCACGGGTGATCAGCAGCCGTCGCTCCCTCCAGGCATAGCCAAGCTGTTCCCGATCATCGGTTTCGGCGATTCCGGCCCCGTCCGTCGTAGTCACGTCCAGCCCATGCTGGCGAAGCATCCGCCCGAGCCGCTTGGGGACGCATTGGTCGAGATGAATCCGCACGGCTGTAAGCGGGCAATACGTCGGGGGCAGGCAGCGAAGCGGGGGAGTACGGCGGACCGTGGAAACCTCCTTGTCCGTCAGGATAACCAGTCTCCAGGCCGAATCCACCACCAGGCGGGTAAGGCTCCCCGAGCGAATTAACTTCAACCGGCCATGCGACGAAAATACGCGCGATCCCGGCCGTTCGCCCGACCAGGGCGTGACGCGGAGCGTAGGCCGGGCCTTGCGCCCGACACCGTACCCTCCTTGCTCGAGGCTCACAGCCCATTTTTCGACCGCCCGGCGGCTCAACGAAGTGCCTGGCGGAGAGTCAAGGTGGAGCCTTTTCGGGCCGCTTTTATTCGCCACGGAGGGCGAAGAAAAGTGCCGCACGCACCCGCCGGGCGGCCCGAAAAGCAGCAGCCGGACGCGGACCTTTACCGGAGCGGACAATCAAACTGGCCGCCGGGCTGGGGAATTGCCCTACGCGGTCGTGAGGGGAGGGAAGCTGTCTTAGTCGCCCGTGATTGCGGTGGATTCCAGGTGAAAAACTCCTGCAAACGCTTCACCGGTGTGTCGGACCGGGGTGAACACAGTCGATCGATCTGCTAGGTCTATCGAAACACTAATTGCGGTCCTCTGGCACAACTTGAAGACTTGAAGACTTGCAAGGCACTTGGAATAATCAGTGAGCACGAAACCCCTTCTTTGGTGACCACTTCGTACGCCATGCCTCGAAAACTCCCTCCAAGAATCAATCAATCAGGCGATATACCCGATTTCGCTAGGCCCGTAAACAGCTTGAAGGAGCTGTCCGCAAAGCTTGGACTCTCAACATATAAACTCCGAAAGTGGAAGACGCATAGCGAGGAATTACGAAAAGGACGACCCTATTCAATTGGAAAGTGCGTACTGCAACTCATTGCCTCAGGACAGATTCCTAAAGAAATGGTGGAAGCCCTCGACGAGGACACTAAGATGGCATTGGCGTTTGATGTGGCCATTGACGCTGCAGTGGATTACAGGGTTTCCAAAGTAGTTGACGCCCTTCTTGGGGACCCGACAGTGATTGATCTGATCCTGAACGAGGACGCTCCTGAAAAGCTCCAGCAGGGGAGCGAGAAAATCCGGCTTATTAGGCCCAAGTCTTGGGATCCCCTAGGCGACAAAGAGTCTGCGACGGTTGCCGTAGCATGTCCTAGGACGGCTGCGCTGTTCTTTGACCGGGTTTGGTGCATGGACGATCAAGCGCCGACTAATATTGGACTTCGTTTTGGGGCTCTCGAGGAAGATATCTGTCTCGGTCTGGTTAATAGTCTTGTCGGAAAACTTGCGAGCACGACAGACGCTGACGATAAAAAAATGGCGGAAGTTGCGCGGAAGTTGAGCAGCGTACAGTTCGAGGTGGAACTCGCTCAGAGGTTTGAGTCGATGATTCTCGCCCCTGTCAAGCGGATGTCAGGAAGAGATGTTTCCGTGTTTTCAGCCAGCCAGGCTGCCTGCAGAGAGGTTTACGGCACGGGAGAACGAAAAGGCGCGCTCGCGGTGCTGGAAGGTGTGCCACTAATCGAAGAGACGTCGCTTACTTGGGAACAAGTTTCCGAGTTGCGAGCTGACATGCAGTCACGAAGAAAACTGACAAGATTTCTACATTGGGTTGAGAAGGAATTTGTTGATCGGCCACCGTCGGTAATTCGAGAAGGAATTGAGCACAAACTCGCGGATTACGAGGACGCACTGAAGAAGCATGGAATCCAGCGAAGTTTGGGACGTGTTTCAGTCTTGCTTGATGGAGGCCTTTGGTGGGCAGTCGCTTCGGCATTCGAGCATACACTTGCCGGACTTGTCGGAATTGGGGTTATGGGATTCAAGGCTGCTGTCACTCACTACAAGTATCGCATGATTCAGTCAGATTTAGCGTCTCAGAACCCAGTCGCGTACATCTATGAAGTGATTTCGAGAACTCAATCAGAGGGAACTCCCAGTAAGTAATGCCAATCCCGTCTCAATGAGTCGTTCTGAGAATCTGAGAAGTCCGACTAAACCGTGCCGATCGCAGTCCGATAAACGCAAGATCGCAACTGCAGTGCAGCCAGACGAGTGACATGTTTGTGCAAGTCGAAATGGCTCAAATGTCTTGGGCAACTAATTATATTATAGTCTGGGCCGGGCGCTGACCGCTGCCACGGATCGGGACCATGTCATCCAAGAGAGCGACTGCAGAGCATCGAAGACAGTCGAGCCGGCCTCGCAGAGGTCATCGGCTGCTACCCCTGTGATCGAGTATGAGGATGTGGCCTTCTATGTCGACGCGGTGTTGATCCAGGTTGGCGGCATTCCACCGAATCGTCATCTCCTGCGCGGTCGCCCATGCCGTCAGCGCGGACAGCCAAGCGTCGAAGGTGTGGTCCGAGTCCAGGAGTTCCCTCGGTGCCTCGGCGGGTTCCAATCTGCGCTCTGCCCACAAATAAGCGTTCGAATGGAGGAAGGCGTACACCCTCTCGCGCTGACTGTAATGCGACTCCGTTCTCCTGTCTTTGTAGCTGGCTACCGAGTTCAGTAGCGAGGTCGTCACCGCGTCATTTCTGGCTCGATAGACTCGCTCGATCATCGAGTAAAGGAACAGTCGTGGGTGGGCCTCCACAACGCACCCGTCTCCGCGGCGCGCCTCCTGGAGCTTTGCGAGCGGTTCCCCTGGCGACTCCGGGAGGGTTGCAAGCCAGTACAGACAGGACGGAACGATACGCAACCCGACTGATGGTTGGATGTGACTTGTCGGATGATAGTAGAATGTCCGGCCGTGTTCTTCGCGGGCCGCCGCATCCCACAGCCGAACTGACTCGTACTCCTCGCCAATCATGTGCCGCACCCAGCGTTCCGTCGCTCGTAACTCAAAACTTCCGT
Organism: Pirellulaceae bacterium; assembly: GCA_050485845.1. GTDB lineage: Bacteria > Planctomycetota > Planctomycetia > Pirellulales > Pirellulaceae > JBJHCD01. Next base: position 8,522 of record JBJHCD010000108.1, read on the forward strand.
CTTGCGGTATAATGGGGATGTTTCCAGTCAACAAGTCGTAAAACTCGGCCGAGGTGCCGAACGGGCAGTCCACGCCGGTGGCTTTCACGCAAGGTGGCTGGGGGTGCTGCAACTTGACGGTCAGTGTGGACGTGTCGTCGTGTACAAAACACCTGCCGGTTCGGTGCTCGCGGTTGGCGAAGTCGATACCGGCATAGTAGTCGCCGTCGGGAACGGTGTGGTTTGAAGGGTCTGGCATGGTGCCCGCCTCGGAATAGAGGGCTAATGGGGAGTCTGGTAATCACAAACAGTGGGCAGACCGTATCTCCCTCGAGAGATGGCTAAGGTTACAGTAGAGCGTTGCCTCCGTCACGTTCAATATGGGGATCATTGTTCGGATACGGGTTCAGTTTCAGCGGTGCAATCCCCGGTTGCCACCCTCGTCAAGCTCGAAGCGGAATCGCTTGAGGACAATTTCACGTTGCTGATCACCCGGCAGGAATGACCGGACCAGGAACCACGGGAGAAGTAACTGGCACGGCGTATTCATCGGCCGACCGGTTCTCTTCCTCCGCATGAAGGGCCACGTTCGCCGGCCGATGGCACCGGTTTGGTGGATGAAGCGGGAGAGTGGGCCTGTGCAGGACCCTTGCCGAAACGCCCAGCAAAAAACCCCGCCTGCTTGCACCAGGCGGGGCCGTGGCGAGCCTTTCGGTCGCCTCTAGTGTTTTTTCCCCAACCGACCAGAGGGCTAACTGGCCAAGCGTGGGCTGTCGATTTCCCAGGAAGAAAGTCAGGCCCTGATTCCCCACCTCCGGCAGACGTGGCGGAGCTGAAGAAGTCGCAGTCGCCAACACGCCAGCCAAGCTTTGCTGTGACCTAAAGCCGGATGTGCTTCAAGCGGGGACGCGAGACCGGCGGAGCCGGTTTCGGATCCCCTTTGCATGTCTTCCGGCGCTGGATGAACGCGTCGATGTCCGAACGGTCAATGCGATAGCCCCGCGATTTGCCAATAGTGACCACTGGAAGTTCCCCCGAGTCGATCAGGGCGTAGACGTTGGCCCGCGAGCAGCCGAGGTAGGTAGCCGCCTCGGCGACAGTCAGTAGCTGAGGTAGCGGGGGTGGGATGTTTTCGTGATCCTCGTTCATGGCCGTTGATTCCCATCTGGTCGTGGTCGAACTTCTCGCCCGGACCGTTTCCCTTGGAGGTCCACCCCACAGTTCTGTTCGTGGATCCACAGAAAGGCCTCGTCGAGCAGCAGGCGGATCACCGGAATGTCGTCGCGACTGAACCGGGATGACATTTTCCAGACATCCCCGTTGCGGAACAGACGCACGATGCTAATCGTGTAGCGAGTGCTGCTGCGGCCACGACTGCGGTGGACTCGTACCTTGAGCAGACCTCGGCGTATTTCATGGACTGGTCGAGCCGTCATTGCTGGTCTCTTCGCTGATCTCGTTGAGGAAACAAGTCTTCATCTAGATGGTGACGGAGTAGCTCATCCAAATGCTCGGCCAGCCTGTTCAGTTGATGCCGCCGTTCGTCCGTGACACAGCCGTCGGCAACCACGGTGGCCGTGACGACCTGAAGTAGCTTGATCAGTGACGCAATGTCCGCGGGATCGAACAAGGACGCATCGCTTCCCTCGCAAGCTGACTGACGAACAAGGCGAAAACGATAACGCCAAGGACCGGTAGCTGACCCCACCTTCCACAACAGTGCCGTGGTCGGTCCCGATCCGAGCCGATAGTATGGAGAGCCCGGAGGGAAAGGAGTATTGTCGTTGAATGGTTGGTCGTCGATCATCGAATGGTTGCAGGCAAGTGAAAAATGACGTGGAGAGCTGTCACTCTCTCCACGTCGACCTCAATAAATCCCCACTAACTCAACCAACCTTCTTCGCGAGCCTGATCGAGCCAGACATCAAGGGTCCGCAAGGAATCCATGGCCTGGCACAACTGCTCGTTGTCACGGTCTTGCGACCAGGACATCAAGGTGGGCTCGAAGAAGTGGTTGAAAATGTGTAATAGGGCTATCCAAAACTCTTCTGGAAGGTTCTGGGATTGAGGGTGTTGTTGTAATAGATGTTTCATGTCTTCCTCCTTTGGTTGCGGCTGCCGATTTATGACAGGGGCATCAACAGCCGTTCTTCGCCCCTCCGTCATGATTTCTCATCACGGAGAGACCCGAGGGGAGAAAGACCGGCGGACTCGTCCGCCGGCGTAAAACCAGGTGTAAAACCTGCCCTAAAACCGGTTCCTAGTAATCTTCGGGTAAGAGGATTGTGGTGACCGAACGGTCATGTTCCGTGATAATCCAGAACGCCACGTCTCCTTGTGTGC
>JBJHCD010000109.1:0-10825 GCA_050485845.1 Pirellulaceae bacterium
GGTTGATGGCCCTGGGAGGCTCGACCAACGCCGTGCTGCATCTAATCGCCATGGCCCGAAGCGTCGATGTTCCGCTGACGATCGATGACTTCCAAAAGGTGTCGGACCGCATTCCCTTCCTGGCTGACCTGAAGCCGAGTGGCCGGTACGTTCAAGAGGACTTGCACGGAGTCGGTGGGACTCCGGCCGTCATGAAGTACCTGCTGGCCGAGGGACTTCTGAAGGGAGATTGCCTGACCGTCACCGGCAAGACGCTCGCCGAGAACCTGGAACCACTTCCTGGACTGGCTCCCGAGCAGCCGATCGTTCGCACGCTGGACAATCCGATCAAGGCGACCGGACACATTCAGATCTTGCGAGGAAATCTGGCCCCCGAGGGGTCGGTGGCCAAGATCACCGGCAAGGAAGGTCTGCAATTCTCGGGCCCCGCGAAAGTCTATGACTCGGAAGAGGAAATGCTGCGGGCCTTGGAGGACAAGAAGATCGGCAAGGGGGACGTGGTGATCATCCGCTATGAAGGCCCCAAGGGTGGTCCCGGCATGCCGGAGATGCTCACCCCGACCTCGGCCATCATGGGAGCCGGACTGGGCTCGGATGTCGCCCTGCTGACCGACGGACGGTTTTCAGGTGGTTCGCATGGATTCATCGTCGGCCACGTGACCCCGGAAGCTCAAGAGGGTGGGCCACTGGCATTGGTCCGCGACGGCGACATCATCACGCTCGACGCCGAAAAGAACCGATTGGATGTCGACGTCTCCGATGAAGAGATGCAGCAGCGCAAGTCGCAGTGGAAGGCACCCGCTTACAAGGCAACTCGCGGCACGCTCTTCCGCTACATCAAGACCGTAAAGTCCGCCTCGGAAGGCTGCGTGACCGACGAATAATTCCCCGGTGAAGCCGAGGAAACCCTGAGAAGATCTCGAACAACTCCCGAGGAAATCCCGAGAAAACCCCGAGGAACTCCCCAGAAAAAAACCGGTGAATCATCAGTGAATCACCGGTAAGACCTCGGCTCATGCTTCCCCGATGATCGCCACGGTTGCCACCTCACCCACGCCGTTCGCCTAGAATGGACCCAGGCAAGGCTCCTGTCCAACTCGCGCTGTGCTGATAGAGTAGAGTACAAGTGCCGAGGCCGAATAGGGCATTGAGAACTGGTTCAGTAGGAGGACGTCCGGTGAAGGTGGTACCCGAGGATTTTCCACGCAATCTTCAAGAACTGCAGCGGAGCGGCTGGGAGCGAAAGTCGGTCAAGCAGGAGATTTACGACAACTTTCTCCAGAAGTTGTCGGACGGTGAAGAACTTTTTCCCGGCGTTGTCGGATACGACGATACCGTCATTCCCGAAATCACGCTCGCCCTGCTCGCTCGCCACGACATGCTTTTCCTCGGAGAAAAGGGACAGGCCAAGAGTCGCCTCATGCGCCGTCTGTCCGATTTTCTCGACGAGTGGATTCCGTACATCGACATCCCGGACTCGCCCCTGCATGACGATCCGCTCCACCCCATTACCAGCATTTGCCAGCGGTGCGTCGCCGAACTCCCTCCGCAGGAAGTTCCCATCAGTTGGTGGCATCGATCGGAACGATACGCCGAGCGGCTTGCGCCGGGAACGAAGTTTGCCGATCTGATCGGTGAGATCGACCCTTCCAAACTGGCGGGCGGGGCCAGCATGTCGGCCGAGGAAGCGCTGCACTTCGGCCTGATCCCGCGGATGCATCGCGGCATCTTCGCCATGAACGAACTGCCCGAACTCGACGAACTGGTCCAGGTCGGGATGTTCAACATCCTCGAGGAACGCGACGTGCAAATTCGAGGCTACCCGGTTCGCTTCGACATCGACGTGCTGCTGATGTTCAGCGCCAATCCGTCGACCTACAACCGCAGTGGGAAAGTGATTCCCCAGCTGAAGGATCGCATCGGCTCCCTGATTCAAACCCATTACCCACGATCGCGCGACGTCGGCATCCAGATCACTGAACAAGAAGCGGGAATCGATCTGGGCGGCCCCTACCCGGTGGTCATTCCGTACTTCATGCGGGAGATCATCGAGCAGGTGACGGTGCGAGCGAGAAAATCGAAATATGTCGACCACCAGTCCGGCGTGAGCACTCGATTCAGTATCGCCAATTACCGCACCATGGTCGCCTCGGCTCGCCGACGCTCCGTCGTGCTGGGCGAAAAGCCGGCCGTCGTTCGCATCAGTGACCTCGGCCACCTCTACGCCTCGTCACTCGGCAAACTGGAACTCGACCTGATGGGGAGCCACCAGATGACCGAGCGTCAAGTTCTCGACGCCATCGTCGCCGAGGCGATCCGAGACGTCTTCGAGGAGTATGTCGATAAGCATGGACTGGAGGAGATCGCCGAGGTGTTTGCCAAGGGAGTGAAGATCGAAGTGGGCGACTTGCTCCCTTCGTCCGCCTATGCCGAACGGCTGAAACGGGTCCCTCCTGTCTGGGACAAGGCCTTCGAGGTCAACGCCGGCACGGATGAATCCGTCCGAGCGGCTTGCGTCGAGTTCGTGCTCGCCGGTCTCTATGCCATCGACCGCATCTCTCGCTCCCAACAGCACGGAGCCGTGACATACACCATCGAATGAGTCGTGTCCGGCAGGAGGATTCGGACTTCGATCCGGCAAGCCAACAAGCCTTCGAGCCAACAAGCCAGCGAGCCAGCAGGCCTTCGAGCCACCAGGACTTCCTCAAGAGCACTTTCCTTCTTACTTCCGAGGAATCGAGCGTATGAGCCGGCGCAGTCGATATGGTGGAATCATCCATACCTATCAGAAGTACGATCCGCTCGAGTTTCCCAGCCCGACGGCTCCCCCGGCCGATGTGGTCTCGCCCGCTCTGAATCACTGGTTGGCTTACGGCAACATGCGTGAGCTGACGGACGAGGAGTTGGCTCGGGCCGTCCGCATCGACCCCAGCCAGATCGCCGGGTTGGGACCGAGTCTCGATGCGTTGATCGCCATGTTGCTCGAGCGGCGACGCAAGATCCTCGAAAAGTACGAAACCGACTCCGTCCAACTCGAAGTTCGGCAGACTTACGAGCGGCGGAGGAGGGAACTACGCCCTCCTTCCCCATTGCGGAAACTGTATGAGCAGGCTTCGCGGGACGAGCAGATATATGAATTGGAGCGAGTTTGGTACGCCGCCAAGCGGGATCAATCCCCTTTCGCTCGGGGATTGGTCCAACTGCTCGACCTGCTTGGCGACAAGTACCAGATTGACGAACTGGCTTCCAAGTATCCGTTCACGGGTCGGACCTCGCTGTCGATTCCCGAGGCGATTGAGATCAAGAAGATTCTGGAGACGATCGACGAATTGCTGAAGCAATTGGAGGAAGCCAAGAAGAATGCCCAGATTGCCTTGATCGATCTGGAGAAGTTGGCCGAGTTCGCGGAGACGGCCGACATTCAGCAACTGCAGGACTTGCAGAAGTCGATTGAAGAGCATGTCCGCGCCATGGCGGAACAGCAGGGCTTGGATACTCGGCAGGGAAGCATCCAGCTGACGCCCCAGGCGATGCGTCTGTTTCAGGGCCGATTGTTGGAGCGGATCTTCAGTGACCTTCAGGAATCGCGCACCGGTCGGCATGCTCCAACCACCAGCGGCGAGGGAGCGGTGGAACTGCCGCAGACAAAGCCTTACGAGTTTGGCGACTCGATCACGCAGATGGATATCCCCCAGTCGCTGGTCAACGCCATGATCCGCCAGGGATCGGAGCGTCCGGTCCGACTCCGTTCCGAGGATCTGGAAGTTCACCGCACGAAGTCGAGTCCCAAGTGTGCCACGACGGTGATCATGGACATGAGCGGCTCGATGCGCTACGACGGGCAGTACATCAACGTGAAGCGGATGGCCTTGGCGTTTGAAGGGCTGATTCGCCGCGAATTTCCCGGAGATTTCCTCCAATTCATCGAGATGTACACGGTCGCTCGTGTGCGCCGAGCGGGGGAAATCCTCGAGTTGATGCCCAAGCCGGTGACGATTTACGATCCGACCGTGGCCTTGAAGGTCGACATGAGCCGTGACGATGTCAGCGAGCAGATGTTGCCCCCTCACTTTACGAACATCCAGCATGCGTTGAAGTTGTCGAGGCAGATACTGTCGGTCCAGGATTCGCCGAACCGGCAGATCATGCTGATCACCGATGGCCTCCCGACGGCTCACTTTGCCGAGCAGTGGCTCTATCTGCTGTATCCACCGAATCCCGTGACCGAAGAAGCGACTCACCGCGAAGGATTGCTCTGCGCGCAAGGGGGAATCACGATCAACATTTTTCTGCTGCCGAGTTGGTCGCAGTCGGAAGAGGACATCCGGTTCGCCTATCGACTCGCCGAGGCAACTCAAGGCCGCGTCTTCTTCACCGCGGGTCGAGATCTTGATCGGTACGTGTTGTGGGACTACGTGCAGCGCAAGCGTGAGATCCTGCAGTAAGCGCAACGAAACTTGAACATTTTTTGCGTTGCGCTGTTCATTAACCCTTGTCATCCGCGCATCGGCTAAGTTACTCTTAACAAAGAGCAACATCGCTTGACGAGTTGCTTGAGTTGAGTTTCCCTTGATGACGTTCGTGAAGCATGCGTGGTGGTGAACGTTGCGTGGTGAGAGCGACCGACGAGTTGACTTGAGCCGCGAGTTGTCCTGAGCCACGGTTACCGCGACAACTTGATTGCGGCTCGCTTCCTTCGCGGAACGAGATTCAAGATTCCCAGGTCGCGCCGAGATTGAACACGATGCAGAACGAGTTGGAAAGATTTGTCGCTCGTCCAACCGGTCGCAATTACCTTCGAGTCCGCAGCCACCTCTTGCGGTCCGCGAATGGGCGCCGGGAGTCTCGCGAGCTAACGAACTTGGAGGCCCTGTTCGCTCAGCGCCATTATGCGGCCGTTCGCGAGGCGATGGAGGCGATGCTTCCGACGTGGTCGCTTTCGCCTCGTTTCTATTGGCTCGGTTCGGTCGCCGCGTTGGAACTTCAAGATCAGGAGGGGGCGGAAGTCGATCGCTACCTCCATCAGACTTGCCTTCAGGGCTTGCTGGCCACGGGTTCGGGCAGCCATGAATTGCCGTACTGGATTACCTACGCGAGTGACGCGGAAGAACTGCTCCACCGCCTGGGCCTCCAGCGAGAAAAAGCGGCCCTTGTCCGCTCACCTCACGGTCTCTCGCAAGTCCTGTCGTGCCAGAACGGCCGCGAACTCTGGTGCACGCTGGCAGCTCACTCGGACCAAGCGGAATCGCTGGAGCCATACCAGTCGATCGGAGCCCGCCCTCGATAGGGGAGAGGTCGCTGATGGTCCAAGCCACCGGCCAACCGGCGTTACGGGTCTATCCCAAGTCCGACGCGCAGTGGTTCTACAAGGTCGTCGACGCGCGCCTCACCTTCGAAGTCGACGAGGATGGTCAGTGTGAAGGCTTGATCCTGCACCAAGGGGGCCGCAACTTGCCGGCCAAGCGCGTTGCCGACCCCTGAGGTCCATTGGCTCCGTGGCCATGTCCGACCCTCCTGATCGGGGCCTGTTTCTGAAGGCGCCGGAACTCGCAACCACTCGAATGCGCGCGGCGAGTTATTCCGAGCGAATCACACGTTCTGGGCCAGGTCAAGGAACCACGTTGGGAACTGGTCCCTAAGCCGGTTGCGTTTTTTCCTGGACGCGTGAAGAAGATCTGGCCAGACTTGGTTGGTTTCCGGTCGGTCATGCATGCGAGTCTGCCCACCGGATATCATCCAATATGGAGCGTTTTCTTTCACTGGAAAGTCATGGACCCGGCGGTACGGTGGGAGAGAGAAAAAAGCGAGGAGGTTGGTGTCAAATCGTCGACTCTGGCGTGTATTCTCTGATAGGGAAATGAACAATGAGCAAATTGCCTGAGACGAGCGAGAGCCTGCTGGCGCGAGTTCGCGACCCGCTGGATGCGGTGGCGTGGGAGCAATTTGTCTCGCTGTATCGTCCAGTGGTGTACAGACTTGCGCGGCGGCGCGGACTACAGGACGCCGATGCGGAAGACCTCGCGCAACAGGTCATGACGAACATCGCTCGCGCGATCGGCGATTGGCGCAAGGACGCGGATCGAGGCACCTTTCGTGGTTGGCTGCTGCGAATCGCCCGGAATGCGATTCTGAACACGCTGACTCGCCGTCGTCCGGACGCCGCCCGTGGCGGGACCAGTGTCGTGGAGCGGTTGCGGGATTGTCCGGTGGAACGAGATGAATGGGAGACGCTGGTTGAGGACGAGCCTCCGCGAATGCTCGTTCGCTGGGCGGCGGGAGAAGTCAAGCATGAGTTCCACTCCGATACCTGGCAGGCTTTCTGGCTGACGGCGATCGACGGACTCACCGTCGAAAGTGCCGCCGAGGCATTGGGTAAGTCGGTCGGTTCGGTGTACGCGGCACGAAGTCGTATTGCGCGAAGACTCAAGGAAGTCATTCGTGAATTGGAGGAGCTGTAGCCATGCAACCCTCGAACAAGAACCTCCAGTGCGATCCGCGCCGACTCCGCGATTATCTTGACCAACAGATGTCCGCGGCCCAGGAATCCGAGCTGGAAACTCATCTCAACGAGTGCCCAACTTGTCGCCAACAGCTCAACGATTGGGCCGTTGAACCACAATGGTGGACCAGCGCGACCCGGTATCTCAAATCAGACGCATGGGACAAAGAGTTAGCCGAAGACACGACGGGAGCATGGGGAACCATCGCCGCTCGCCAAGAGCGGTCGCCCAACAAGGTCCTCATCCGCCAACTGCGCGAGTGGCTTGACCCGACGGATAATCCCAAATACCTCGGACGATTCGGCGGCTACGAAATCATGGGGATCGTCGGACATGGTGGCATGGGCTTGGTATTAAAGGGGTTCGAGCCATCGCTCAATCGGTATGTGGCGATCAAAGTGCTCGCCCCCGCACTCGCCACGAATGGATCGGCGCGGAGACGTTTTTCGCGCGAGGCCCAGGCAGCCGCCGCCGTGCTGCATGAGAATGTGATCGCGATTCACCGCGTGGCCGATGCCCACGACCTGCCGTATCTCGTGATGCCCTATATCAATGGCATGACCTTGCAGAAGCGGATTGACGTGGACGGACCAATGACGCTCATTGCTGTCCTGCGCATCAGCCGCCAAATCGCCGCTGGGCTGGCTGCCGCGCACGCTCAGGGACTGGTGCACCGCGATGTCAAACCCGCCAACATCCTGCTGGAAATGGGAGTTGAGCGGGTGACGCTCACCGACTTCGGCTTGGCGCGGGCCGCGGACGATGCCAGCTTGACCCGCACTGGGGTCATCGCCGGCACACCGCACTACATGTCGCCCGAGCAGGCGCGGGGCGATGCGATCGACGCTCGCAGCGACCTGTTCAGCCTGGGCAGCGTGATGTATGCCATGTGCACCGGCCATTCCCCGTTCCGCGCGGAAACGAGTTACGGCATTCTGCGCCGCATCAGCGATTCCCAGCCCCGCTCAATCCGCGAGATCAATCCCGAGATCCCGGATTGGTTCGAGGCGATCGTGGACCGACTGCACGCCAAGTCGCCGAGCGATCGGCTGGGTTCCGCCGAGGAGTTGGCCGAGTTGCTTGAGGCCTGTCTGGGACACGTGCAGCAACCAGCGCGGGTACCGCTGCCGGCGGCGGTCCGCCAGTTGTCAAACGCTTCGAAGCGTGCCCGATCACGACTCGGTCGCCGCGTTCGGGAATGGCGATGGAGGCTGTTGTTCCTGATCGTCTCTGCCCTGATCGGCCTCTTCGGACTTCATGCCTGGCAGTCGGTGGAGCCCGATTCACCCGAGGTGCGCACCGGGCCGCGCGACGCCGACCAGCGGGGACAGGAAGCGAGTGGTCTGGAGGATGGGGGTCAGGAAGAAGGGAGACAGCAAGCGATCGACCTGATGGGTGAATTGCCTTGGGAGGACGGCATCCAGGACCGCATCGAGCAGGTCGGTGAAAGGCTGGAGCTGCTTAAAAGGCTGGAACCTGAGTTGGCTGACCAGGATCCTGCTGCCGACCCAACTAGGGCTCCAGCGGCGGCCGACCCGTTACCGCCCGACTGATGGTGCATGAAGATGTCAGCCAAGAGATTCAGCTGACTGGCCCAATGCTTGAAGTCGAAATCCATGCCGTGAACTGGGAGTGATCCAATGAAGATCCGTTTTCGATATGCCCTTGCGATCCCCGCGTTGCTGCTGGTCCCCTTGGCACTGGCGTCGCAGCCACCCGCGGAGCCAGCAACCGACACATTGCCGCGGCACGGGACAACGAGTACGACCGGTGGAGCTTCCGGGCGGCCACCCACCACGACGGGGGTCAACGATTCGCTGGACCCGCGCCAAGCCCCCAGGGGCGAATGGGTGATGCGATATTTCGGTGACGATCGCGTCACGTTCATGCGTTATTTCCGTGACGATCGCGCGGATCCGCAAGGTCGGCTGCGCGACGCGGTCTCCCGGGCCTTCGATGCTCGGCAAACCGCGCAGCGGGCCGAGGTCGAACGCTTGCGGCGGGAGTTGGCCGAGATCGAAACCGCCATCCAGGAGCGGGAGCGACAACGCGAACGGATTATCGAACGTCGCGTCCGGGAGCTGATGCAAATGGAGGAGGAGCAGCCGGAGCCGCGGCGGTGGAACTTGAATATGCTGCCGAGGACCACCGAACCCCCGCAAGAGTCGGCGGAGGAGCCACGTCGGCAGCGCGAAGCACGTCGAAGCCGGTTGGAAGGTGCCATGAGGGACATGAAGAAATTGGAAGGGACCTGGAGGTTCGTGGCTGCCGAATCGACCGAGGAAGGCTGGGATCAGCCCCTGGAGTTGGTGCGATCCTGGGTCTGGTGGATTCGCGGATCGAGCTTGGGGAGTCATTCCGAGCGGGCGGTGGAGCCGCGTTACCTGCCTGCATTGAATGACGACGAGCTGTCGCCCGTGACCGGCCAGGCCTTCGTCCATGGTCCAGGACCGGTGCATGGCTTCACCGATGCGACCCTGACGATCGATCCGGGTCAGTCGCCCAAGGCAATCGACCTGCTCTACCAAGACGGCATTGGTTGGAAAGGAATTTATGAATTTGACGAAAACGGCCACTTGATCCTCTGCGTGCGCAGCAATGCCCAGGCGGAACGGGGCCGGCCCACGGAGTTCTTGGCCGACGGCGACACCGGTTTGAGCTTGCTGATCCTGAGAAAGGTTCTTAGCCAATGAACACAAACCACCCTCTAGCCAGTCTTAACGACGTAAACAGGAATGTAATCATGACACGGACAACCACGATCACCTCGATCCTGCGATGGCTTCCCGCGCTGGCCGCACTGTGGTTCATGCCCATGACCGCCGCCGCCCAGTCCAGTCCCAAGCCAACGACCAACGAGTCCCCGTCGGGAGGCCAAGAAATGAATAGCCTGCGCGAGTTGGTCTCCCGGGCTTTCGACGCCCGGCAGGCTGCCCAACGGGCCGACGTCGAGCGGATGCGGCGGGAATTGGCGGAAATCGAAGCTGCCATCGAGCAGCGAGAGCGAAGGCGCGAGCAAATCATCGACCAGCGAGTGCAAACGCTCATGCATCAGGACGCCAGGCCGCAATCCACGATCGTTCCCCCGCCGGTCGTGCCCGAATCGACATGGCAATGGCGCGGTCCCGGCACCCCTCCCGGATTCACGTTGCACGTTCCCGGCGCGGATGTCCAGTATGGATTCAACCTTTCAGAGACTCCGCGCGTGCTCACGCGGGAAGAGTCGAATCCTGCCATCGACGAACTCACCTATCGGATGGCGGAAACCGACATCGATCAGCGGAAAGTCCAGCGGCTCATCGAATTGGCCCATGGTGATCTCCGTGACGCGGAGTCAGAACTGCAGGCGATCCGCAAGAAACTCGACGCGGGCCAAATGAGCGATGCCGAGCTTGCCAGCGCTCCATCCGGGATGGCCGCGGCCCAACAGAGAATGTCGCAGGCTCGCCAAACTTTGGTCACGCTCGAAGCAGACCGCGAGAAACTTCGCGTTCGAATGAATCAGCTTACGGAACAGCGCGATCGGCTCGTGGAAAGGCTGAATCCCGAGCCTCCTACCACGGACCAGGGAAACGCGGCCAGCGAGGATTCCGAAGCCCGGGAGTGATACGATGACGGTTCTTATTCGCCACGCGGCGCTCATATTGGCGTTGACACTGGTCGCGGCGTCCGTCGCCGCTCAGGCGCCTGATGAAATCATTCCTCTGACGTCCGAGGCTTCCGCGAGTGGCCACCAGCCGCTGGTACTGCTTGGGCACGAGGACGGAGTCACCGCCGTCGCCTTCAGTCCGGATGGGAAATCGCTTGTGTCAGTGGGCAGGGACCAGAAGATCCGAGTCTGGGAGGCAGGCACGGGAGAACAGCGGTTTGTCATTGAACATACCCATGCCCTCTTTCAAGTGATTTTCAGTCCGGACAGTCAGCGGCTGGTCGCCAGAAGTCGCGATGGTGTCAACGTGTGGGACGCCAGCGCGGGCAACCTGCTGTTCAATTTGGGCAAAAGCGGCTCACCGGCAATCTCATCATCAGTCAGTTGGCTGAAGTCCAGCATCGGAAAGCGAAAATCGACCTGATATTCGTCCAGGCCGCTCGGCGCCGCGACCAATTCCGCCAAGCTCCGCGCCCCCGTCCAACCCGTCCAACTCCGTTCGCCGTGATAAACCACCAGCGGCACGACCGGACACAGGTAGCGTTCGTGTACCCCCTACAGCCGACGCGTCCCACGAGACACACCCGCCCTGGCAGCATGCACGCCCAGCAGGAAAATGAACTCGGCAACGACACCGCTGATGAACACTCAGGGACGCTAATGAGACCGCATGAAC
>JBJHCD010000110.1:0-1883 GCA_050485845.1 Pirellulaceae bacterium
TGGCCGGTATCAGCATCGTTTCTCGGGGATCGGTCCCCAGACCGATGTCGGCGAACATCCCGGGACGGAGTTCATCGTCGGGATCGTCCACGAAGAACAAGACGCGCACGGCGCGCCGCTCGAGGGACAAGGTGGGGGAAATCCGCTGCACTGTCCCAGGGAACACTCTCCGCCGCATGCCGACAAATCGTGCCTCGCATTGCTGGCCGATCCGCACTCGAGCTTGAAACTCCTCCGGTACCTCCGCCACCACGATGTCGACATCGGACGAGGCGTTTTCGAGCATTTCGATGTCGAGCCCCATCAACTGCAATTGTCGAGCGGCGACGGCCATTTCCTGGCGAGCGACTCGGAGTGCCGAGTCGGCTTCGTGAATCTCCTCGCGACCGAGGATTTCATTCTCCATCAGTTCCGCCTGCGCCAGTTGCAGGTCGGCTCGAGTGTCGGTTCCCGCCGTGACCAATCGCTCCAGCCGTTCGATGATGGTTCGGCGACTGGTCAGTCGTGTCTCATTCAGCTCGCGGACCCGCATCGCCTGTTCTTCCGAGAACTGAACGTCAATCTCGGCCCGCCGCCATTCGAAGAAGGCTTCCAAAGCCTCGGGATCATTGAATTGCCACTGATCCGTGCTGTCGGGGCCGATGGGCCGCAGACTGGCGGCCACGGTTCCGGTGACGCGTAGCACGGGCGTCGATATCTCGCGCAGACGCACTCGGTCCGTGTCGAGCTTGGCGGCGAGGGAACTTTCCGGATCAATCCGAATCCATTCCTCGTCCACAATCTCAACAGCTTGCGGCAGCATCCGGTCGGACTCCGCCACCTCGCCGTCATCCGGATGGTGCTCGGGCATGAACAGCAAATACAGCAGCACCAGTCCGGCAATGGCCAAGGAACCGAAGAATTGGACCAGAAACGAAATCCGACCACCGAGGCTTGGTGGAGTTTCCTGTTCGGTGGCCAAGACCTCGGGCCGCGTGGCCGTGGAATCGGGTGATGAAACGTCGGGGCCACCCGGCGTCAGCCCTTCGGGCTCCGGATTCGGCCCGCTGGATGGATAATCCGCCATGAAGTCACCGGGGCGTTCGTCAGAATGGAAGAAGCGGGAACGGGCGATTCGCCATATCGACGCCGAGCGTCGAGTCACGGAATCTCAACCGTCACGGAATGAATTGCCGGTTCAACGTCGCGTTGAACCGCTGAATCGCACGAAGATAGTCCGCTCGACTCGCAATATAGTTCCCATAGGTTTCGCGAAAGTTTCGCTGCGAGTCAAGTACGTCAATCAGTGGTCGGCCACCGGCCTCGTAGGCTTGGAGAATACTGTCTCGAACTTCCTCGGCCAGTCGCAGTTGTTCCTCGGCGATGGCAGCGGCATTGTATCGAGCCGTCTCGAGTTCCGCCGCAACCTGGGCAACCTCGGCGCGAAGTTCCACCAATCCCGCCTGCAATTCGTGGTTACTCTGCCGCCACTGAGCCGCTGCCAGAAGCCGGTTGCCTTGATTGCGATCATTCACCGGCAGGGTCATCGCGACCCCCGCTCCCCAGGAATCGGCGTCGGGAAATCCAATCGCCCTTCGCTGAAACTGACGGGTGTAGCCGACCATGGGGGTGATTTCGGCAAATCCCTCACGGCGTTGACTTTCCATTTCCGCTCGTCCCTGGGAGATCCGCAGGTTCAGGGCCTGAATGTCGGGGCGGTTGGCCTGGGCCGCCATGAATGCCTCTTCGATCAAGATCTCGCTCGCCTGCGACGGATCTTGCCCAAGTTGGGATTCCAGCTGGTCACTGACCCGGAAATCTCCGTCCGGCAGACCCACTCCGGGAATCTCCCCTCCGATCACTCCGCGTAATTCCGCCTTGGCGATTCGCAAGTCTCGCAGGGC
>JBJHCD010000110.1:1893-10791 GCA_050485845.1 Pirellulaceae bacterium
TTCCCGAAGTGTCTGTTGACTATTCAGTCGATCCAATCGGATTCGGCTCAGTTCCACCCTCGGAAGCGCGTCGTTGTCGACCGCAATTTCCGTCGCTCGCTCGACTTCCATCAGGTTGGCGGCGTCTTGTTCCGCCAAGTCCACCAGCGCCTGCGCCTCCATGACGTCGTAATAGGCCAGCGATGCCTCCAGGACGCGCAGACGAATCAGGTCCGCATATTCGGATTGGGAAACACGGACCTCCTCGGCGGCGCTCCGCATCGCGGCTGCTCGCTTTCCAAACAGATACCAGTCGATGGGATAGGCAAACATGATATCCAACTGCGGGGGTCCCCCTTCTCGAACGTCCGCCTCGAAGGGCGCCGTCAAGGGAAGCAGCGTCTGCAGGATTTCCAGTTCGGGATTCGGCTTCAGCGACGAAGTCACCCACTCCGCGTTGGCTTGGGCGATTTCCTCGAATCCCGCTCGCAACACCGGATCGTTCCGCAGGCCGGCGGCGATGGCGGCGTCGAGCGTCAATTCAGGCAAGGATTCCCGAGCAGGTTGGATTTCCTCGGGTCGCCCTGACAAGTCGCTCTGCAACTCTTCGTTCTTGGCGGTGTCCGGAGTTGCCTGGTAATCCGGCAGCCTCTCGTCGTTCCCCCTTCTCGCGGACTCATCCAAGGGCTGTAAAGCGTCGCCGGCTTCCGGCGCCCCGGCTTGGAGCACCGGCGTTACTTTGGGTTTTACGGCCGCGGCGAAGTGTTCTTCTTCCGTTCCGCTCACCTGGCGCACTCCCGTCGGTTCGTTCGGGCTGTCTCCCCGAGACGACCAATCTCCGGAAAACGACGGATGCTCCGCGGGCATCGCATGCGTCCGGCCATTCTCCCCCTTCCCCGTCGGTTCGGCCAATCGGTCCGACTCGGCCCGCTGACCTGCTGGAAGAGGCGATTCGGCATGCGATGCCCCGCGAGCCTCTAGCCGCGGGGCCGGCTTCCCGACCGCGCAACCAAGGCAGTTCAGAGCGACCATGGCCACGCAGCCGAGACTCAGGCGGAAGCGCGTCCGCACCGTCCATTTGGAAAAGCTGGGCAATGGAAGCATAACGGGAGACCTTTGCGGGGCTGCTTGATACCGAAATCGTCAACGCGCGGTTTCCCTATTAGTTCGGTTGTATCGCCCACTCCCAAAAGTTCAGTTGTATCGACCCGACAGAGACATCGCAGTCCGTTCCATCGGCACAATCCGCAAGGTTTTCCTGATTGCTATTTGTCATCCAAGTGGGACGGTCGGCAACGCCATGGCCAGGAGGAAATATCCACCCGCACAAGGTGATTAAGGGTTATTCCCCCAAGAGCCCGATGTACTGCCGAGCGATCACGACATGGTCGATATACATGTGCTGGTCGTAAGGGGAGGGACGTTGACCGCCATGGTAGACATTCATCCAGGCCTGTTCGATCTTCAGGTCCTCGACCCGGCGAAATGCCAAATCGGTCTTTTCGAATGCCAGCCTTCCATCGATCCAAGCTCGAAGAATACCGTCATTCTCCGAGGGCTGATTCAGCTTGACGTATTGCTCGATGCAGTACCAGCGATTGTTCTCCAGGAATCCGCGATATCCCAGTTGCCAGAGCCAGATATCGCCATAACGTCCTTCCATGTCGGCGTGATAGCAGTAGGTCCCGAGGGGATGGAGGCCGGCCAGCGGGTTGCCCTCGGGAATCGTCGGATGAAAAGCCCCACGAGCCGACCAGCCCGTCGTGCCGTCGCTCCGGCGTCCTCCCCATCCCGACCGGCCATAGGTGCCGCTGAGCCCCGGCATTTTCCCCCCTTCGATCGATTGATTCCAATCATCGGCCAGTCGCAGATAGTAGCGGAGGAAAATCTCTTCCGGCTCCTCTCCTGCCTGCTGGCCAAACTTGTAGATCGTGTTCAGGGCCCCATTCGCCCCTTCCGCAATCCGAACTCGGAGGGCCGCGCCGACCAAGGGTTGGAACTTCCGCGAACGATCCTCCTTCACAATCTCGATCGCACGGCGTTCCCCCACGTGACTCCAGCCCGACTGCCAATGCTCACTCTCGAAATCACAGGCAAACAGGACGGAGGGATCCTGATCGATCCCTCGATCGTTGGTGTACCGGGCCGCCAGTCCAAGTTCGACCGGCCTGTCTGGATCATCGTGTCCCTGCGAGCAGCGAAAGAGTCCCAATGTCGTATGACCACTGCCAAACACGGCCCCCACGTGCATCCGCAGCAGGGCGGTCTCGATTTTTGTCTCATCGGGAATCCCATCCAGATCGAACCGGAGGAGGGAATGATTTCGACCTCCCACCCGCAGCAATTCCGCGTTTCCCATGCAGCGGTAAGTGGAGGGCTCGAGATGCGTGTCGGCCACGGGGGCCAAGCTCCAGGTCTCCTGGTCGGAGCCGAGCAGCAGTTGAGGATGTGTCTCTTCATCCGCATGGTCCCGACTGTGGAAGTGAAAATCGCCACTGCCGCTGAGTCGCCGGATCAGCAGCCCCTGATTCGGAAATTCTCCACCACGCCACAACTTGATCAACTCGCTCACATCCCATTCGACTACCTGGCCCAGTTGCCGCCGAGTCAGCGTTATTTGGGCAAACGGTTGGTCACCCTGGGGTTGGTTGGACGCGTCGTGCCAGTCGCCGAGAAAGTTCCTCCAGGCCAGCCGACCCGCTCGGTTGTAGTAATCTCGAGTGGCTCCGTCATCGCGCCCGGGGGTCCCTTCGGCCCAGTCATGCGGACTCATCTCCTGAGCGGTCAGTTCCGGTGCGCTCGATGCCAGGGAGATGATCAAGAGAACGAACCCGATCCAGGGAATGGTGGGAGGCATGTTGAAACACCGTGGAAAAGGGGAGCATCGGCAAATGGATGACTGGGCAAGACAGCGAGTGGGCAAGACAGCGAGTGGGCAACACAGCGAGTGGGCAAGACAGCGACTCGATTGTACCACGTCGCCGTCCAGCTAGCGTGCCGCTTGCCAAGGGAGCTGGACCAGATACCGGCCGTCGGGACGTTGAGTGACCAGATCTAAGAGTTCGGCCTTTCGGAGGGAGGCGGAAGCTTCGTAGTGAATGGGGATTCCCACCAGCTCTTGCAGGAACCGCTCGGCGGCCTCTTGCAGTTGCCGAGGCGTCCAGCCGGTATCGGGAGCCTGTTTCCAGAGCAGCAAGCAGGCTACCAGGATCTCGCGAGTTTCCTGCTCCTCGGCCTCGTCCAAGATCCGATAGATGACTCCCGCGCTGTTGTCCAATTGTTGGTAATAGCGGCTCCTGGTCAGGTTCAGTTGATAGCGATCGCGAGTGCGCTGGTATCCGGTGAAGGAACGTATTGCGTAACCGACGGCCCCAGCCAGGATCCCCAGCAGTGCCATCAGACCCCAGAACGTCCCCGCAAGTGCCGCCCAGAGTGCCCCCTTCAGAAGTTTGCTGAGCGTGATGGCTGCCCCCGTCACGGTGGGGAATACGATTTTCGCTTGATCCCATAAGCTCATCCTGACCCGTGAACCGGGTAGCAGCATATCGACGTCCAGCTTGGGGACGTTCTTGAACAGCTTCAGATGAATCGCGTTGGGATCGAGTTGGTCCTCGCCAGGAGAGGGATGTCGCAAGGCGTAAACGGCCACAAGTCGTAAAAAGAGGGGAACGCCGACGTCTTCCTGACGGAAGAGGCGCCGCCAATGTCTCCGTGTCCGAATGCCCATGACATCCCCCCGAGCGTACACGGCAAGGTACTGGAAGACCGAGAAATCAAGCTGGAGGCGGACACCCCATTCCGACGCGGTGTCCACGGCCTGTTCCACTTCCTGCTGGTCCAGCTGGCGGTAACGGGCCGACTCGAGCAGGCTTCCGAGTTCGCGGTACAATGCCTCCCGCAATTTGGATCGACGGGAGTCCTCCCAGTTGTCAAACGACTGCAGGTCGTCATCCGGGTCGAATGGAGCGTAAGCCTCCTTGAGACGCTCCAGCCGCTCGCGAAACCGGGCGTGAACGGCGGACCCGATGTCACGGGTCAGATTCGACCACAGCCTCGTTTCCTCGTCGCTCAACCCCCCCTTCTCAGCCAGTAATTCGGCCAGCCGAGCGCGCCGGATGGGAATCAGCGGCTCTCGGCCCCCATGGGGACTATTCGCCAGCGGTTCGGTCACTAGTCGATCCTTGGAGGAGGCGTTACCTTGAAACGGTCTTCATGCTGGCAGAATCGGCGTCGCATGTTGACTCCCTACCAACCTCTTGCGCTTGCCGCTCGACTTCGGGCTCTTGGCCGGATGCCCAGTTACGGAACCGCTCATGAATTCGCTGGAAGGGGTCATCTTCGACATGGATGGCCTCATGTTGAACACGGAAACGCTTTATACTCAAGTGGCCGAGGAAATTCTGAGGCGGCGAGGGAAATTGCTTTCCACCGACCTGCTGGACCGGATGATGGGGCGCCCCGGCGCGATTTCGCTGCAAATCATGATCGACTGGCATCAACTGGACGCCACGCCGGAGCAGCTTCAAGAGGAAACTCGGGAAATTTTCCCCGCCATTTTGGATCAGGGCCTGGAGCCGATGCCGGGGCTCCTCCGGCTGCTGGACCAGCTGGAACAGGCGGGGATTCCCAAGGCGATTGCCACGAGCAGTCGCCGAGCGTTTGCCGAGGACGTCTTGGGGCGATTGGCCCTGTTGCCTCGTTTTCAGTTCGTCATGACCTGCGAAGATGTGCAACGTGGAAAGCCCGATCCGGAGATTTATCTGACCGCCGCCCACCGCTTGGAACTCTCACCTCCCCGAGTTCTGGTCCTGGAAGATAGCCAGAATGGGTGCCGAGCGGCCGTTGCCGCGGGCACGTTCACGGTCGCCGTTCCGGGGGACCATAGCCGCAATCACGACTTCACCGGAGCCCGACTGATTGCCGAATCGCTCGCCGATCCCCGCATTCTGCAGGCTCTCAAAATCTATTGACCTTCCATCGGAACCGATCTATAAAGCGGATTGTGACGGCCGTATGTTCCATTTCCGCCGCCCGACTCCGCTGGGAAAGGATGCCAAGCGATGGTCAATCGCACGCGGGACGTTAACTGGGAATCGTGGGAGAATTCGGCAAGCGAGCGACTGCGGATCAGCCCGGTGGAAGGGGATAGTGCACCGCCATGGCAAGGGCCTCCTCCCAGTCACCTCCTGCTGGACTTGTGCGGCGTCTTGGTGGATGACACTCACTGGTCGCGTTGGCTGTTTCAGCTTGTCTCACGCATCGGCCTCCACTCGCATTACCAGCTATTCTGGCGAGTCTGGCAGCAGGATTATCAAACGGCCATCAATCGGGGCGAGCGAG
Organism: Pirellulaceae bacterium; assembly: GCA_050485845.1. Classification (GTDB taxonomy): domain Bacteria; phylum Planctomycetota; class Planctomycetia; order Pirellulales; family Pirellulaceae; genus JBJHCD01. Next base: position 7,213 of record JBJHCD010000110.1, read on the forward strand.
ACTACCAGGATGCTCTGCGGGAGTTTCTGGCGGGATCTGGATTAAGCCGGGGTCAGATTGACGAAGTTTGCTATGCCGCGCTCGCTCGACGACGACACCTGGACGAAACCGCTCGCCCTTTTCCCGGCGTAAAGACGAATCTGGTCAAGCTGCAGAGCCGAGGGTGGCGTCTGGGGGTCATTGCCAACTCGCCCCGGACCGGTCGGCAAGTCCAAAATTGGCTCGAAAGCATGGGACTCGCCTCCCCCTTCGAACTGATCGTCAGTTCCCGCGACCTTTCCGGAGCGGAATTCGGCGCCAATCGTTACCAGCAGTCCGCCACGGCGTGGCAACTTTCCGTTACCCAAATCGCCTTCGTCAGCGCCAATCCACTCGAGATCGCCCAAGCCGAAGCGGGCGGCATGCGGACCATCAGCATGCCGCGTGCTTCGGGAGACAGTGAGCGCCAGGCCATCGATGGCTTGGAAGAACTAGTGGCTTGGCGCCCTGCAGAACAAACTCGGACTCGCGCCGGCTAACGCGTCGCGGCAGGGGATTGCCTGCAAGCCGGCGGGCCGAGTTACCGGACTGGGTAACTGGACTGGGTAACTGGACTGGGTAACTGGACTGGGTTACTGCAACTGGTTACTCCGACCACTCAGCCACGATCGCTCGAAAGTTCTTCACGCTTTGTTCGATCTCGGGCAGGGAATTGAGCCAATTGTGTTCGTATTCCGCCGAGATGGGGCCGGCGAAACCTTGACGCTTCAATTCTTCCAGCATCCCTCGCAGGTCACCTTCTCCCGTACCCCACGGGACGTCGTGAGCCCCTCGTCCGTACTTATTGAGATCCTTGAAGTGCATGGAAACGATCCGTCCTTCCAGCTTTTTCAGGGCTTCGACCGGATTGATGTCCGACCGCATCCAGTGGCCCGTATCGGCACAAGCTCCGATCATCTGACTGCGCCCCCGCAGGGCTTCCAGGACCTTGTCCGGATTCCAGTAGTAGGAGGGCTCCGGATGATTGTGCAGGCCGACCTTGATGTTGTAGTCGGCACATAGTTTTTCGAGCGTGTCGAAGGCATCTTCGCGAACTTCGGTATTGATCACTTCCACGCCCATCCGCTTGCACCATTCGAACACCTTGCGACTTTCGTCTTCGTCGGCACTGAGCCCGACGACTCCGAAGGCCACTATCCGAATGTCGGCCGCTTCCAGCTTCTTGAGCACCGCGTCGACCTGCTCGTCGCTCATCCCGACCCCCATCTGACCGTCGATGTCGGCCGAGATCCGTTGTCCCGGATAGGCTTCGATATACTTCAGGTCAATGGAAGCCGCTTTGTCGACCGCTTCGAAGAACGTGAAACGATTGAAGCTGTAGGACTGGACACCGAGTTGCCAGCCGAGGGCCTCCTCGACCGCTGCGTCCGACGCCTCCTCGGCGCGAACTCCCTGAAAACTGATCACCAATAGACTTGCCAACATAAACCAGCGTGTCATCGACTTGCTCCTCTTCGCGTATTAATAGTCCCATGAGTCGAGGTGGGGGAGCGCGAGCTGTTGAATCGCCATCAGCACGGCCCGCAGTCTTCCCAACCACCGCAACTTCACCCCAGGTTATTCGGCGGAACCCCGATTTCCTAGTCCCCGTCGCCCCCCAGCTCAGCAACCAGTTCTAGCTCGGCGCCACGAGCCGTCACGGTGATGTCGGGGGGGAGAACACCAGATTCCACATAGGTCAGCGTGACTCGCTGGTCTCCTTTCCTCATGACCACGCTTCCGAACATCGGCTCGTCACTAGCCGACTCGACTTCCCACTGGCCTTCCGCAAGTTGATCTCGCAGCCGATGCACTGTCCGCCGGCCCTCTCCCAAGGTGGCCGTGAATTCAAGTCGCGTCGCCGCCATTTCAACGTCGCGGGCCTCTGCGGGGAGTTTCAGTCCGACTCGAGGCAACGGTTGACTGGCCAGGGCCTCGCGCCGCTGTCGCTCTTCCTGCAGCCTCCGCTCCACCGCGAGAACCTCATCGGCCGTCTGATACCGCGCGAGAACTCGCGTGACATCTCCGACCCGAGTCAATTCGATCTCGAATAGATCCTGATCCGGATTTCGAAAGATCAGGTAGTCTCGGCGGTCGATGTTGACCAACCGTTCGGTTGTCGGTTTCCAAAGCTGTTTCGCCAGAGTTTCCACGTAGAACCGGGTTACCGATTCGTAGTCATCTTCCGTGTCGAAGGCCAACTGCGTGGGAGCATCCGAGTAATGTGCTTTGACGGCCCTGGGAGGGAGCGGAATTTCGGCGGACATCAACTGCGAACTGTAATCGATGAGCGTCTTTCCACCTTGGGCCGGGGCGGCGGTCACTCGGACCAGAAGTTTCACTGCATTCTGGCGAAACGATTGCGTATCGCCGGCCTCGCCGTAGGGACTCCAACCCTGATCCATTAACAACGAGGCAATCGTCTCCCGAGTTTCCTCGACCGGCTGATCCGTCAAACCGGCGGAGCTGACAGGAGTTTGGTACAGAGACGTCGTGTTCGGAGGGAGGGGGAGTTGTTCCGTGGCCACGTTTCCATGTTGAATCAAGGTCGCGCGAACCTTCCCTTCCCCTTCACTCGAGGAAGCGAACACGGAAACGGAGACCTTGAATCCCTCGCGAGTCAACGTGCCGGTCGCCGCCTGCTCCGTGACGTACCCTCCCTCCATTTCCTTCCAGTCCCGTTGCTCGAGATGCTCGAGAAGAAAGCGATAGGCGGCTTCCACCCCTCCGGGAGCCTCGTAACTCGCTTGGGCGATGGAGCGAGTAGCTGATTCCTCGGCTCCGGGAAGCAAGGGGAACGTCCGCAAGTCCAGCAGTGCGGCGGCCTGGCGAACGGTCGCGGGAGCACGGAAGGAAGCCGATGCCTCAGGTGGCGGCTCGGCAGTCTCATCAACTGCTGCCTCGGTCGGAGAAGTGGGGAGAATCGGAGAAGCCGCGTTCTCGTCCTCGACCGGATCGAACGGCAAGGCCGGCCGTTCCACCTCGGCCACCAATTCGGTATCGATCGCCGTCGCCTGGTCGGCCACTCCACCCACCAGAAGCGACCCCGATGGCGGATCGGCATTTTGCTCCTCCGGAACGGATGAAGTCGAAGGGGACGTTGTTGGATTGCCGCAGCCGGTAACCACGACAACAATAAACGACAAGAGCCAACCAGCCACAGCGACAGGTGACCGAACCATGGAGGGTATTTCCAACGGGTGACAAGATAGTGGAACGCAAACCGATGCGTCCTCCCTTGGCGGATTCATACCATCGGCGCGGTGGCTCGGCAAGAGTTGCAACGGACCGGCCGATGGGTTCTCGAGCCGGCACTGGAGGAAATCGCGTTCGACTCGAACGGCGACAGCTCCCTCGGCGCCATCACCGTTCCACAGCGAGGCAGAGCAACTCGGCGAATCGAGACCGGGCATTTTCGCGATTCGACCTCATCGGTCGTTGCGACCCACCATCATCTCGTCCTCCTCCTCGTCTTCCTCGTACTCGTACTCAGTGAAACGGTACTCGTACTCGATAGGATCACTCGGAAGGATCGGGTACGAGTAGGAGTAGGAGTAGGAG
>JBJHCD010000111.1:0-10783 GCA_050485845.1 Pirellulaceae bacterium
CTCGTCGGGGGAATGAGTGAGGCGACGCCCCTCGGTTCCATCCAGCCGCAGGTAGTAAAGATCTTGGGCGTGGGAAAAGACAACGGCGTCTGCCTGGGGACTGATTTGACGGGGAACCAGGGAGCCCAGGCTGCCTGCCCACCTTTGGGCCTCCTCCGGCGAAAGGAGGGCCTCGTCGGCCAGGACCTTCTCCACGCTGGCCGGGTCGTACCAGGGACGGACGGCACCGGACTCGGCCGAGACCCGCATCCAGCGGTTTTCGAGTCGCCGGAGGTAGTCGTCCTCGCCGGGCAACCAGCGAATGGAGGGAAGGGAGGGGCCAAACTCTCGCCTGCCGCGAGGACCATAAATCATGTCCAGCGTCAGACGCTCGGCAGGTTGCACCTCGCTGACTCGCTCGAGCGGCCACGCAGTCTCTTGGTCCATTCGGTCCGGCACTCGCCGAAGCGGATATTCGTGGTCATTTCGAGCCTCGCTCGGACTCAGTAGCCCACTGGCCCGCCAGCCGGCCGGCGACGTCGGTTCGAGCAGGATCGGAATCAGGGGGGCCAGTGGCTGGTCGAGTAGAACGACGTGGGAGCCGGCTTCCCAGGTTTCCTCACGAGCCGTCGGGGTCGTATTGTCATCGTGCCGGCGAAACGGGAGGACTTCGACATGGATGGAAGTGGAGGAGGTCAGACGGTGAAGTTCCACGCCATGCATCAAGAGGCGGTCGGCCAGGCGACTTTGGTCTCGAGGCAAGAGGTACGCGTGGGGAAGTTTGTTATCGCTTCGTTCCTGTCCCGACGAGTTGCGTCGGCCTTGCCGGAGAGTTTCTTGGTGACCTAGTCCCCAGGTGATCGCCAAGTCGAGGAACCGGCTCCCCGTCTCGATCCGCCGGGCGTAGGGGAGTCGGAGGGAGACTTCACCCGAGTAGGTGGTGATGCCGCGGAGGGGGGCATAACCGAGCAGTTGTCGAGCGGTCGGTGGGGAGATGTCGTCCGAGTCAGAATTCGAAGGCTTTTCTTCGTCGTTTTCTGCCTGGTTCTGTTCTTGTTCTTGCTCGTCGCCGTCCGCCTTTCGGTCGGTGTCACCCTCTCCATTGTCCGCCGGTGGCGAGGGAGCCGACTGGGGATGGGGAGTCGGCAGCAGTCCGTGATGGCGGAGCTGACTTTGCAGTTGGGGCGTGGCGGTTTCCGTGAGCCAAGTGCGAAGACCGTCTGGCAGTGCGTCGGGCTGGGGGGAGTGCAGCCGCAGGGGCTCGGTTTGCCGGCGGTCGGGGGCCGAGCGTAGTTCGAGCAGCAGATGCGGTTCCCACTGATGGAGGAATCGGACAAGGTGTCGCGTCTCGACGGCTCGGAGGTCGGCAAAGTCTTGATTGAGGTCGATTTCCTGGGCGTTGGGCCGGCGACCCACCTCGGCGGGAACAGGAGCTTCCGGGCGATGATGGGGCCCACGACGTTCCGCTCCATCGACGTTGAGCCGAGGAATAACGATCAGGGTCCCGCGACTTTCATCGCCCGGCGGGGAATCGGCCAAATTGCGTACGGTGGCCAGCAGCGACTCGGTCGCTTCGCATTGATCTCCGTGCAGACCTCCGATCAGCAACGTGACCAGGCCTCGATCGGCCTCTGCAGGCCGCGCCGCATCGTCTCGCTCGGCATCGTCTCGATCGGCGTCGTCTCGATCGGCGTCGTTCGGTTGCTGGGGCGAGTGGCGGTGGAGGATCAAGGCGGGGATCGGTCGTCCTTCGGCCGAGTCACCGATGGAGAGGAGTTCGAGGCGGGGGTTCCGCTTCGCCACCGCTTGGCAGAACTGCATCAATTCGGCGTGGGAGGAGGCTGCTTGGAACTGGGACTGCTGGGCGACGGTCAGCGGTTGGTGGGGACTAGCTGACTTGGGAGAGTCCTCGTCGCCAGCCTTGGTGGCGAGCGTCGAGCTGACGAGGGTGACCAGGAAGGCGAGCGAAACGCCGAGCGTGAGCCGAGTGAATGAGGGCCGGCTGAGCGTGAGCCGAGTGAACGAGGGCCGGGGGACGGAGTGTCGAGAGAGGTTAGGCCGAGTGAGAGTATCTCGAGTGCAGGTATCTCGAGTGCAAGTATCTCGAGTGCAAGTATCTCGAGTGCAAGTATCTCGAGTGCGACGCGGATTCCAAGCGGGGAGGGGCATCCCGAGTGCCATGGGCCACCTCGTGGGTCGTCAAGGGGAAGGATTCTGAGTTGCTGAAGCCGAAGAAATGGCTTGATTGCATCTTGCTTCGAGCTTGGTCGATCGGCAACCCCTCGCGACCCTTCGCTATTGATTCGAGGTGCCGGCACAGTCGCCGACGCAGATTCCCAGGTCGCGGGCCGTGGCGAGCGTGTCGCAATCCAGGGGGACGTGACGTCGCTGGATGGCCTCTTCCAGGGGAACGGCGCGAATCCGAGGTGGGTCGAGGGCGACCATCACGCCATGTTGACCTTCTTCGAGGAGGCGAACGGCGGCCGAGCCGAAGCGGAGCGCCAGCAATCGATCGAAAGTGGTGGGGGACCCGCCCCGTTGGAGATGGCCCAGCACGACGCATCGGGTCTCTTTACCGGTTGCCTGTTCGATCTGTCTGGCGACGATCTCACCGACTCCGCCGAGTCGCATTTCCTTGCCTTCGGGCTTTTGCGAAGGGGTCGCCTCGGAGGGTTCCCCCTCCACGGTGACAAACGTCCCGCCCTGGGGGCGAGCCCCTTCGGCGACGACGACGATACTGAAGTGACGTCCATCCCGCTCGCGCTGGCGGATTTTTTCATAAACCGCCTCCATGTCGTAGGGGATTTCCGGCAGGAGGATGACATCGGCGGTCGAGGCTAGTCCGGCGTGCAGGGCAATCCAACCCGCCGTCCGTCCCATGACTTCGACCACCATCACTCGATCGTGGGCTTCGGCCGTGGAGTGTAGTCGGTCCAGGGCTTCCGTGGCGATGGTGACGGCCGTGTCGAATCCGAAGGTGACCACGGTACTGGAGAGATCGTTGTCGATTGTCTTGGGGACGCCGATCACGGGGATTCCCCGCTGAGCGAAGTGATGGGCAATCGTCAGGGAACCATCGCCGCCAATGGCGATCAATCCGTCGAACTTGTGTTTGTGAAAGTTATCGACGATGCGTTGTGAGAGGTCGATGGTTTCCTTGGTGCCGTCCTCCCGGACGATTTCCCGTTGGAACGGGTTGCCACGATTCGTGGTTCCGAGAATGGTTCCTCCCAGGTTGGTGATTCCGCGGACGCTGTCGCGGGTCAGGGGGACTAGGTCTTTGGTGTCGATCAGCCCCTCGTATCCTTTCCGGCTCCCAAAGACCTCCCAACCTCTTCCGAGTGCCGACAGGACGACGGCGCGAATGACCGCGTTCAATCCGGGGGCGTCGCCTCCTCCCGTATTGACGACGATTCGCTTGGCGGGAACGGAAGCGGCATCGGCTGAGGTGTTCGTCGGGCTGGTCATCGGCCAATTCATCTCCGTGAACTTGCGGGATTCCTGGGGGATTTCGTGTATTCTGGTCGAGGCTTCATTCCGCTCGACACGGCGAGTGGGCTTTGGGCAGATTCTCCAGAACAAGCGGCAACGGCCAACGAGTGTCAGAGGGGTCTCCGTCAGCACCGGGCGACTTCGGGTTGCCGGCGGGTCGCTGGGCCAACGCTCGTGAACCGTAAACCATAAAACGTAAACCGTCGCCGCCGTTCAGGCTAACTCGACTTGAGGCCACTCGACAAGCAGTCACTTGGATTTGTTCAGCGAACTGACTAGTGATGTCGAAGATCGGTTCCTTGGCCCGCCTCAGAGGCGGTTTGTGGCCCGTTAGCGAGTTCTGGAAAGTCCCTGGCGGCTCTCGGCATGGATTCCCGCAACCCGTGGCACCGCATTGCTAGGGGGCGATGGTGTCGTTATTGTGTCCGAGGCAGATGGAAAACCCTCGAGCCTACTTCATGGACCGCGGATTCGCGAGAGAGTGTGACAATATGCTGAAGCCCAAGATGCCGACGTTGCCCAAGATGCCGAAGTTTTCAGCGATGCCCGAGAAATTGGTGTTGGAAATTCGAAAGCCGCTTCGAATCGCGCGCTGGGGCCGCGGACCGGCGCGCAATGGTTGGACGTTCGGTTGGGTGGTCATTCTGGTGACAGGAAGCTGCCTGGCGACGGATGCGGCTCGGGGCGAGGACTCCTGGCCGCAGTGGCGCGGGCCGGAAGGGCAGGGGCATGCGACGGCGAGGGATTTGCCGGAGAAGTGGAGCGAATCGGAAAACGTGCGGTGGCGAACGTCCTTGCCAGGGCGAGGCTGGTCATCCCCGGTGGTACAGCGTGACGAGATCTGGATGACCACGGCGATCGAAATACCGCTGGAGGCCGAGGAGCGGGAGCGACGCATTCTGGCCGCCGGCGGAAATCAGCCGCTCAGCGTGGCCGGTGCGGTCAGCTTGCGGGCCTTGTGCGTCGATTGGACCAGCGGCAATCTGAAGCACGATATCGAGCTGATCCTGTACCACGATCCGGATCCGGTGCATACGCTGAACAGTTACGCCTCGCCTTCTCCCGTGCTGGAGAAGGGGCGACTGTATGCTCACTTCGGCCGTCATGGAACCGCATGTCTGGATACTGTCAGTGGGGAAGTGGTCTGGACGAATCTCGATTTGAAGGTCAACCACGAGAATGGACCGGGGAGCACTCCGGTGCTGCACGGGGATCACTTGATCATTCACTATGACGGAAGTGATCACCAATTCATCGTGGGGCTGGATAAGCGGACGGGCGAGGTGGATTGGAAGACGGATCGGAGTGGCGAGTTGAATGAGAATCCGCAACTGAAAAAGGCTTACGGAACGCCTCTAGTGCTGGAGTTAAACGGGCAAGTGCAGGTCCTCTCGCCGGGGGCGGATTGGTTGTACGGTTACGACCCGGCGACGGGGAGTGAGCTGTGGAAGTTGAGTTACGGCGCCTTGGGGTTCTCCATCGTTCCCCGGCCGGTGTTCGGACAGGGGATGTTGTTTTTGAGCACCAGCTTTGTCCAGCCCGAGATGTTGGCCATCGAACTGGAGGGGGTGGAGACGCCGCGGATCGCCTGGCGGGTCGCTCGGCAAGCCCCGCAGATGCCGTCGCCCCTGCTGGTGGGAGACGAGTTGTACTGGGTGAGTGATCGAGGGATTGCGACATGCGTGGACGCTCGGACCGGTCAAGTGCACTGGAGCGAGCGATTGGGGGGGAATTTCAGTTCCTCCCCTTGGTTCGCCGATGGCAAGATCTACGTGGGGAATCGTGAAGGGACGACCTACGTCTTATCTCCGGGGCGGGAATTTCGGCTGTTGGCCGAGAACGTGCTGGAGGGGCAGATCATGGCCACGCCGGTCGCCCTGGAGAACTCGATCTACATCCGGACCGACGAGGCGCTTTATCGAATCGAGTCGAGTCGCTGAACGAATAGTTCGGCCCTCGATCCTTTCGTAAGTTGGTGGCTTGTCGAACGCGCGGCCGAGTTGGTGATGGGAGGCTTTCTGGAAGCGGTTGACCTTTGGGTGGGGAACCGCGAATGCACGCTGATAAACACTGATGGGAAGAATCGGCCGGCCATGTTGCCGGAAGGAAACACCGACTGGTCGCCCGTGGGTGGTCGGCAAGGCGCGCCGTGGTCGCGACGTTCGGTCCCTGCAGTCTCATTAGCGTCCCTGAGTGTTCATCAGCGGTGCCGTTGCCGAGTTCATTTCCCCGCTGGGCGTGCATCCGCTTTCCGTATCTCCGCTTCCCATTCTCGGTCGGGAGGGGCGTTGGCTGGGGATTGACTCGGGATCACTCGACCATTTTGAGTAATGCGTCGATGCCGGCTCGAGCGATTTCGGCATCCTGCTCGCCGGTGGCTCCACCGACTCCGACGGCGCCGATCACTTGGTCTTCCACGACGACGGGGACGCCGCCAAAGAGAGTGGTGAATTTGCCGCCGCTTGCCGCCGCGGCATTCTGGATGCTCCAGCTCTGTTATGATAACTGGCGTGGGGGGATGCAATGTCGCACTCCCAGGTTTTTCAGCTCATGGAATTCAAGTTATCCGCCGGCCCAAGGGTCGGTGACGTGGAGGTTGCGATGTCCCGGATTTCACGACGACAGGTGTTGGGGGGAAGTTTGGCGGGGATCGGCTGGTTGGCAAGTAGTTCGGGAATGACCTTGGCGGACGAGGCGGAGCCGACGGCCTCCACGGCGGACCTGCATGGATATCTGGAGTTTTTGCGGGAGAGTTCGCCGGAGCATGGAGCGGCGGTGGAATCGGACGCTCCCGTGACGCTACCTCAGATCCTGGGCCCCTATCATCGCTCGAATGCTCCCTTTCGAGGCAAGGTGACGCCTCCGTTTGAACCGGGACGGGTCTTGATTGTGCGGGGCCGGGTGTATGGGGTGGACACGAAGAAGCCACTGCCGGGCGTGGTTCTGGACGTATGGCAGGCGAACGAGGAGGGACATTACGACATGAGCCATCCCGACTATCCGCTGGAGGAAGGGATTTTTCTCTATCGGGCTCGAGTCGTCACGGACGAGACGGGGTACTACGAGTACGAGACGATCTACCCGGGCCGTTATGCCACATCGCCGGGGAATTATCGTCCCGCGCACATTCACTACTGGGTTCGGCATCCTGGGTATGCCGAGTTGATTACGCAGCTTTATTTCACGGGAGATCCGTGGAATGGGAAGGAGCGGGATTTCCAGGAGTCCTTGGTGCGGCCGCTCCGGAAACATAAGCGGGGTCGGAACGAGTTTGAATCGTGCGACTTCGACATCGTGTTGGCTCGGGCCAATGCCTGAAGTCGCTCAGGTTTTTCCCCGAGTTGCATTCGCCTGCATCGTTGCTGCTTGTGTCATCACCCCTTTGCACATCGTTCAAGAGAGATCGCTCTTGATTCGACATTGAAGTCCGTGCTGAGTGACCGAGAGTGACTTCGCCAAAAAGCGACGCTAAATCCGGCGCAGTACACTGCCGCGTACACTAGCGAGAACCGGCAAGTCGAATCGGCCGCGCATGAAAAAACCCCGGGTTTTCCAGGGTTTGCTGAAACTTGCGACTCGTTGCCAACTGGCCAAGCGGAGGGCACGGGACTCGAACCCGCAACCCCATACGGGGCACCTCATTTCCAATGAGGCTGCTAACCAATTCGCTTACCCTCCGAACGTTGGACCGAACCCCATTTTGGGCCACGGTCCAACCAAGCCGTCTCGTAATTTAGCGTATCGGGAATCATTCGGGAAGATCGTCCCCGACAGAAGTCCTCGATCCGACTCCCAGCAAGATTCCCTGGCAAGATTTCCTGACAAGGCAACTCGACAAAACTCCCTGACAATCACGCCCTGACGAAAACTCCAGGCCCGGCTCTTCTCTTCACCTCCGCCGAGATCTCTGACGGCTGGGATCCCTGACGGCTGGGACGGGCCGAGCGTGCTTGATTCAGCGAGCGGGGATGGGTGATCAGTCGAGCACCGCGGCGCCGCTGATCAGCTTGATGAATTCCTCGTTGGTCTTGAATCGACCGAGCTGTTTGGTCAGCTGTTCCATGGCATCGACGTGGTGCATCGATGTCAGCGTGCGACGCAGCATGGTGACGGCATGCAGCGTGTCAGGGTCGTGAAGCAGTTCCTCGCGACGAGTTCCCGACTGAGTGATATCGATCGCCGGCCAGACTCGGCGGTCCGCCAGCTTGCGATCCAGCACCAGCTCCATGTTGCCCGTCCCCTTGAACTCCTGAAAAATCAGGTCGTCCATGCGGCTCCCGGTGTCAATCAAAGCTGTCCCGACCACCGTCAGCGAACCCCCTTCCTCGAAGGCTCGAGCCGTCGCGAACAACTTTTTGGGAATGTCCATCGCCTTGATGTCGACGCCTCCCGACATGGTTCGGCCCGTGTTGCCGACCCACTTGTTGAACGCTCGAGCCAGTCGCGTGATGGAATCCAGGAGCAGGAAGACATCATGTCCCATTTCCGCCAGTCGCCGGCAGCGATCCAGCACCAGTTGGGATAAACGGACGTGGCTTTCAATGTCCTGGTCCAAGCTGCTGGCAATCACCTGGCCGTCGACATTCCGCTTCATGTCGGTGACCTCTTCCGGCCGCTCGTCAATCAGCAGCACGATCAGGTCGACATCGGGATAATTCTTGGCAATCCCCTGGCTGATATGCTGCAGCAGGACCGTCTTGCCGCTCCGCGGCGGCGCGACGATCAGGGCCCGCTGGCCTCGTCCGAGCGGCGTCAGCAGATCCATGACTCGCGTGGAGAGGGGCGTGGGGCCTGTTTCCAGTCGGAACCAACGTTCGGGGTTGATCGGCGTGAGCTGCTCAAAGCTCTTGACGTTGGCGTACTCCTCCGGCGGAACGCCGTCCACGTCCACGATTTCGCGAAGTCGAGGTCCTTGCTGCTTGCGGGCCTGCTGCACGAACCCTCGCAAGGTAACCCCCTGCCGAAGCCCATACCGCTCGATCATCGTGCCAGGCACGAAAGGATCCGACCGCTCGCGCGAATAGCTGTTCTCCGGGCTGCGGAGGAAGCCGTAGCCGTTCGGATGCATCTCCAGCAAGCCATAACCGGCCTCCAAGGGGGCATCCGAAATATCTGGAATGTCACGATCGGGTGAATGATTGGGACGCCGCTGATCCACGGACCGCCGACGCCTCCTTGCTCGACCATTGTGATGTGAAGCGGGATGTCCCCCACCTTGCTTGCCACGCGGCCTTTTCTTCTTCCCCATAAACCTCACCTAGGACAGCGTCTGAAACACGCTTCGGAGACCTACTGCTCATTCCTTGCCAGAAGCAGGGAAATTGCGGTCAACAATGCAGACAACCCGGAACTAGAGACAGTCCGGTCGGAATCGCGCGGCCACCCGACCGGCGAAGTCCTGAATTCAGGATCCTACCCCTCGGCTCCTCCACGGAGCCCACGACACGTTCAGAGTTTTTCCTTTGATCGACTTCATCACGACGGCGGCTTCCCAAAAGGGAGTCCAGCCTCGGGATGCATGTGGTCACGCCCGGGAGGGTTCGGTGCGGAACAACCAAGTCCGACGAAAAGACATCGGCGGCGGCCCACTCAACGCACTCGCGACTCAGTTCCATCTCTCGACGACACGGCTCTTGCCGAACAAGTCTCGATCCCGGAAAGCTCATCTCCCCGGGGATTTCACGGTCTTCTCACGCCATATCTGGCCTCTTCCGAGAATTCCGTGAAGGCCTTTTCCCGCCTGAACCTCTGGAGGTTACCGAAAAAGACCGCTCGAGAGTCGTCCTGTCCCACTTCCAGATCTTGGATTACTGGTCCGAGTCTGCCAAGCCAAGTCTGTGGAGGACGCCCATCAGATATTATCATGGGCAAGCAATCGCCCACTCACGCAGGCGGAAGTTGACTGCTAGGGGCATCTTACTCTTGTCTCCGGGCGTGTCAAGCGATTCTTTCCCGAGAAGCGAGGGAATTCGGTTGGTTTTCGGTATTTTTTACGGATACTTGCTGAGTCTCGCCTGGTACTCCAGTGGAGGGGGTGTGAGCCTCTGAATCGCGACAGCCGCCCAAATCGGCACTTTTCAGTGGAATTCCAGGCTCCGAATTTCCGATATCGTCGTTGCGGTCCGGACCTGCCGCAAACTCCCGTAGTCGCCGAATTCCAAGTGCCGATTGCCTCCTCGAGCCCCAGAGTAGCCGGCATCCCCCTGTCGATTCAATAGACTCGGTCGCTTCAGCAGCCCAGTCGTTTCCGTCAGCCAATGCCCAATGGGAATCTCCATCATGCGATCCCTGTCACGCCTCGTTTCAACCCGCTCCGGGGCCTCATCGGCTGACGGGCGAGCCGCCTATCGGCTGGCCCCGATGCCGGCCTTATGCAGCCTGTTGTCACTGGCCATGTTTTCCCTGGCCGCAATGTCGGGGGCCACATTGTCGGGGGTCGCGCTGCCGGGGGCGTCCAGCCAGTGCTGGGGGGCCGATTCGCGGGAGAACGGGCCGAGTCAGGGAAGTCAGCAGGGGAGACAGCAGGGGATTCAGTGGATGGAAAGCCTGTCCGAAGCCCATCAAGCGGCAACTCGAGATCAACGGCTAATCCTGGTCCACTTCTGGGCCCCCTCCTGCGGGCCTTGCTTGCAGTTGGAGCTGAATGTTCTCTCCCGAAATGACGTTGCCGATCTGGTGGGAGGGCACTACGCGGCCGTGAAAATCGATATCAGCCAGCAGCCCGAACTCGCTCGGTACTTTCAAGTCCGCAGCATTCCCACGGATGTGATCGTTACCGCCGCCGGCGAGGAAATTCATCGACAGGTCAGCGCCCAGGACCCCGAACAGTTCATGGCCCTGCTGCGACAGCACGCTCGGCCCAAGCAAACTCAGCCCCAGCCTCAGGCTCTCCCCCTAGGGCTCGAAGGATTCTGTCCGGTCGCCCTGGTAGAGGAGAATCGCTGGCAAGAGGGAGATCCCCGCAGCGACTTGGAGCATCACCAAATCGTGTATCGGTTCGCCAGCCCAAGGCATCGCGAGCGATTTCTTCAGCAGCCTCAGCGCTACGTCCCCGCCTTCGGCGGCTTGGACGTGGTGCAGTACCGCGAAGAGGGACGGACCGTGATGGGCAAACGCGAACATGGTGTCATGTTCGGCGACCACTACTACCTATTCGCCGACGAAGGAGCACTGCGCCGCTTCTGGCAGTCACCGGATCGCTACGCCGAACGACCACGAGCCAGCGCGTACGGGGCGCAGGCTAATGGAACGCAGGCTAATGGGGCCCAGACGAATGGGGCCCAGTCGAATAGGGTACAGACTCCGGCGGAGA
>JBJHCD010000112.1:0-9974 GCA_050485845.1 Pirellulaceae bacterium
GATTGTTACCTTGACCTCCGATTCTGGCCGTTTTCTTGGGGCTGAGCGGATCGCCCCCGTCGGCAAAACAGCAAGCAGATCCATTGGCTTGCTGTCAGATTCCCGCCCCAGGTGTGTAGATAACGATAGGGGGAAAGTGTGCTTCGATGAACCTAGGCCCGGAAACTCGAATGAGCTTGTTGGTCCGCGTCCGCGATCCGGCGGATCAGTCGGCGTGGCATGAATTTGTCGAAATCTATCGGCCGGTGATTTTGCGGCTCGCGCGGCAAAAGGGGATCCAGCATGCCGACGCGGAGGACGTCGCTCAACAGGTTCTCGTCTCGGTCGCCAAAGCGGTGGAACAGCGGGAACATGACCGGCGGCGAGCCAAATTTCGGACTTGGCTTCATCGAGTCGCTCAAAACGCCATTCTCAACGCACTTTCTCGAGGACGACCTGATCGCGGGTCGGGCGACTCGGTGATACGAGCAAAACTGGAGCAGCAGGAGGCACCCTCCGGTCCTGATGCCGCGATGTTGCAACTGGAGTACGAGCGTGAAGTGTTTCGCTGGGCAGCCAGGCAGATTCGCAAGGAGTTCCATCCCGAGACATGGGACGCATTCTGGCGAACCGCGATCGAGGGGCACGACGTGGATAGCGTCGCGCGAGAATTGTCAAAAAACCGGGGGTCGGTCTATGCCGCTCGGAGTCGCGTAATTCGGCGAATCCAGGAGAAGGTCGCCGAGTACGAGAGGGCCTGAGTAGGTTGGCCGGTGTCAGATCGCTTCGGCCGCTGTGTAGAAGCATCTAGGAGGAAGTCACAATGAACAGCGAGCCATTGGTGTGTGACGCACAGCGGATTGAGCGATTCTTGCAACACGAGTTGAGCGAGTTGGAGCAGGGGGCATTCGAGTCGCATTTGGACGATTGCCTGGACTGCCGCCGTGTGTTGGCGGCGAGGGCCGCGGGTGATGATGTCTGGACGCGCGTGCGGGAAGCGTTGATCACCGATTCGCTTCCGCCGGACACTCCGCCGTCAACCCAGTTGCCGCTCGAGTCTCCCTTGGAGGAGGCTTCGTTTAGCCAGAATGCGATCCTCAGGCTGCTTGCTCCGACGGACAACGAAAGGTCGCTCGGCCGACTAGGGGGCTATGAGGTCATGGGAGTGATCGGGTCGGGAGGGATGGGAGTGGTGCTCAAGGCATTCGACCCGGCACTCAACCGCAATGTGGCGATCAAAGTTCTCTCGCCGCATCTCGGCGACAGCGGGGCGGCGCGAATACGATTTTCGCGCGAGGCGCAAGCGGCGGCGGTGGTGGTCCACGACAACGTGATCGAGATCCATGGCGTGGCGGCGGCCAAGGAACTCAATGGGCTTCCCTATCTGGTCATGCCTTACGTGCCAGGGCCGTCCTTGCAGCGGCGGATTGACGACCAGGGACCGTTGGCATTGGTCGAAATCCTCCGCATCGCGAGGCAGACCGCCATGGGTTTGGCGGCTGCTCATGCTCAGGGCATCGTCCACCGCGACGTGACTCCAGCCAACATCCTTCTCGCCGATGGTGTCGAGCGAGTCAAGCTGACCGATTTCGGGCTGGCCCGCGCCGCGGACGACGCCAGCCTGACGAAGACTGGCATCATCGCCGGCACGCCGCAGTACATGTCCCCGGAGCAGGCGCGGGGCGAATCGGTCGATTCGCGGAGCGACTTGTTCAGCCTGGGAAGCGTGCTGTACGCGATGTGTACCGGCCGCCCGCCGTTCCGAGCCGAAACCAGCTACGGCGTGCTCCGGCGGATCACGGATGAACAGCCGCGGCACATTCGGGAGATAAACCCCGACATCCCCGAATGGCTGTGCCGGATCGTCTCTCGCCTGATGTCGAAGCAGCCCAGCGATCGATTCGGAACTGCCTCCGAAGTCGGCGACTTGCTGGAAGCTTGCTTGGCTCATGTCCAGCAGCCGACCGTCGTACCATTGCCGCCAAGCTGCGACGTGACTGGCGAGGATCCCCCTGCATTCGGTTCGGCGGAAGCCGGATGGCCTTGGGCCCGGCGACGGTTCCCCCTCGGTTCAATCGGCACCATCGGTTGGTTGGGTTTTCTCGTGTTGCTGTGGATTGGTTTGCTCGGCATGCTTCTCAGTGAGTCCCCTACGGCACCCGACTCGGATGTCGCTACTGAGCGGGACGATCATTCTCCGCGAGAGGATAACTTCGGTATGATGCCGAACGATCATCTTCCGCAAGAGGATGACTTCTTCAGCATACCGCCAGAGGCTCTTGAAGGCATGCCGTTCGCGGGGAACGCAGCCTCAAGAGCCGTGGAGCCGAACGTGAAGATATCGGTGCCCAAAGACGCGTGGGGAGATGTGACGAGGGGCCTTCGACTTGGAGTACTCGCCGACCCGGATTCCGTCAGGGTTGGTGAAACCATTCCTTTGAAACTGGTGGTGGAAAACATGAGTGACCAAGCCATCGCTTTTTCCGCGAGCGACGTGTTGCAACAAGCTCAGGCCGACGTGCGACACCCGAATAAGGATCAGGTACCCACCTCGAAGCTTGGCTACTCTGGCTTCCCTCGCCGCAAACGGTACCTGCTAGAGCCCGGCGAGCGCACGGTTGTGGCGGAGCCCAGTCTGGCCATGGTTGACAGTAAGGACGACGGCGAATCCAAGCCAGGGCTAACCAAGGTGATTCTGACCGGAATACCGCGAATGCGTAATCACATATTTTTTCTCCGCTACGCGATTCGGTTGGGGAAAGCTCGAGACCCGTTGCGAGAAGACGAAGAGCCGAAACCCGAGGAATCGGACTCCGACACGGATTGGAGCGGAACACTGACCAGCGGTACCATTGGGGTTCTCGCGTCAAGAACAGCTCAGGAGGCGACGGGCGACGATGTCGGAAATGGTGACGATGACGTCGATGGTGAGTCCTCGGCAAAGAGACTCGCTTTGCAGGCGCATGAGAAGGCGGCAGCAATTGATCGTTTGCCTCGCTTCTACATCCGCGGTCACGGTGCCACGGTGGCGGAGTTGACGCTGGAGGAGCCGGCGGATGACCCGTTGGAGAACTTGTTTCAAGCGCTGGCCAAATCGATTGCGGACGATGATTGGTACCGATACGTCGACCTCTTTGCCTGGGACGAGGAGCACTTCGTGGTTGGAACCACGGATTCTGAAAGTCCAAGACCCGATTTCGCAACCGGGAAACTGCCTCCCGGCGCCTTCAAATGGGGAACTCGGCAACTTTCGGGTGAAACCTTAAGGCGACGGGGCCCGCCAAGGCATGTCCTTCGAGGCAGCGCGGCCGTCATGTGGGATGCTGTTCTTCTGTCGAATCCGAACTATATGATTGCAACGCGCCACGAGTATTGGTGGGGTAACAACAGCAAGCAAGCGCTCAGCCCCCAGGGTGGCTTTCCGCCGTCTCGAGCCAGGTACATCGCACTCGGAAACGAAGACTTTTTTGGCGAGGAGTCCGTTGTCGTTGAGTTGCCGACGCGATTCGAGAAACTCTGGATCGATCCAAGCACCGGGCTGATTCGTGGTCTTTTGAAGTTTCGCGGGAGCAACGCAGTCGTTCCATCGTTGTTAGTTCGCTTTCAAGACTACCGCGAGATCGCACCGGGGATCTGGTGGCCCTTTCGAGAGGAACGGGCGCAGGGTTCACTCCGCCAAGGACGCTTCTCCGGCATGCGCAGTGAATATGCTGTTGATGAAGTTCGCATCGACGTGAATTTGGCTGAGTGGATCGAAGCATTGAAGCCGCGGGAGGGCGAGCAAGTACAAGATCAGCGTTTCGGGGTCCCGCTGAACTACGAATACCAAGCGAATCGAAGTCTGGCCGAAATTCTCCAGATGGCCGATGTGGCGAACCAGCAGGCGTTGGAATCGGCCGAGGAAGTGACCCGAATGAAGGCTCAGTTTGACAATGTAGTCGGCCAGCAGGCTCCCACACTTCCCGCCGACGGTTGGATTGGTGGTACACGCCCCGACGTCCAGGGAAAGCCGTATCTCGTCCACTTCTGGGCGACGTGGTGCGGTCCATGCAAGGCAGATCTTCCTTACTTGCAACGAATGACCGAAGAGGGTGCGGTGATCGTGGGAGTCCATTCTACTGGGACTTCCGCCGAGGAAGTCGAAAAATTCACGAATGAGTTTGGTTTACAATGGCCGACATATGTTGCTTCGCTGGACAATCGGGATGAGGCCGCGGTGTCAATTGCCAGTTACTCTCCGCCAATGCTGCCCTACTGCATACTCGTTGACGCTCAGGGAAAGGTAGCGGCACATGGCTTGATTCGTTCGGAGGGCGATCGGATCATGGCCAAATTTCGAGAACTACGTGGTTCCCGGGGCGACAATCCAGACAACCACTGAGCGTTGGCGACATCGCACTTTCCGTGAATTGCGGCATCCTGAGAAGCAATTTGCGGCGCCGACGCCCATGACGGGAGGAATCACATGGAATGGTTTACACTGCTACCTTTTGCGGTTTTTCTTGCTATATGGCTGGTTATGATAGTCGAGCGGCACCGGAAATCGTGTCCCGATTGTGCTCAACCGCTTTCCTTTTTTCAGTCACCCCTGACAAAGACCAAGCGTCAGTGGCTAGAGGGTGGCTACCTTTGTCGGAACTGCGGTTGTGAGACAAACGTTGCGGGGGAAAAAGTTGCCCCCGGAACAGCCCCACGACCGGATGCAGTGCCCAAAGGCATCCTGCTCGTGACGCCATTCGCCGTCATTCTAGGCATTCTGCTGTTCTTCATTCTTAGCCCACCGCCGCAGGCACCAAAGCCACTGCCGCACTCCGCAGTACCCCAGTCGGCTGTTCCCCCACAACCACCGGTCGTTCCATCGATCCCCGAACACGTCAGATGAGCAGGAACGATGGACCCGCTTTCTCACTGCCGCGGCTCACACGCCGCTTCGCCTTCTCACGGAGTGTCACCATGCAACGCAATATCTCGCTTCTCTCGGCCGGTCTCATTCTGCTCATGGCCGGATTTCTCTTGTTGCCCCCGCTTTTCGCTCAGTGGCCGAAACAGACGATGAAGTGGACAATGGAGGGCCACTCCCGACAGCAATGGGAGTACCGCGTCCTCCCCATGTCAGAAATTGCGGGGACGGGCGACGAAGCTGACCAGGCCAGGAGGGTCGAGTCGAAGTTCAACGACCTGGGCGCAGACGGCTGGGAGTTTTGTCAGATCCATCTCAGAGTGGCAGTTTTTAAGCGTCCCAAGGAAACGGGAGCCGCCAACGCAGACGCGTTACACCCGATGATGCCTGGAATTGGGGGAGGGGAGATGCCGGGGAAACGTGGCAGAGACGCCAACGAGGGGCCGCCGACCGCGCAGCGTCGTGGCATGGGCAGCGGGTCTAGTGGGATGGTGCCTCGTCGTGATCTCACCGGCCCTCCCCGCGCGCATGGTGGTGGCTTGGACATGGTCTCGCCGTTGTCTCCCGCGTTTCCCTGGGGCCCTCCCCGCGCGAATGGTGGTGGCGAGGAGGCGTTCGACTCAACGGCTCGGGGACAGGACGCTCCCCGCGCGCCGCGTGATGTCATGGGTATGGGTGGTAACCTGGTCAAGCCCGATGCAAAGTCGCGCGATGCCGGAGATCTGGCTGCTCAACTCAACGGCACCTGGCAATATGTTGCGGCAATCTCGGCGGATCGCATCTCCACATACGACGAGTCGTTGGAGATGCAGCTCGTGATCCTGGATAATACATGGGCGATATTCAGTAGGGGATCGTTGGTTCGTGGAACGGTTCAGAATATCGAATACAACGAGCAAACGAGTCCCGTATCGTTTGTTCGCCGCAAGGGCAACATGCCACGGGCGGTCGGTTACGGGATCTTCAGGGTAATTGGTGAACATCTGATGTACACATCAACGCCGCTGGACGCGACCGGAATGGGTAACAAATCTGGGATGATTGGTGACCGCGCTTCCAATCCATTCGATGGCTCGGCAGAATTGTATGTTCCATACGGCCGCTCAAACTTCCAGTTCGGCGGCGCTGGCGGCGGTCCCCTCGATCCGCCAGAATCGTTCTCGCCAGAAGGCACCTACAACACTCAATACATTCTAAAACGGATCAACAACTCAACATCCGCCCTGCGCCAGATAACCAATGCCAGATGACCGATGAACGCGAGCCGGCTCGCACTCTTCCCGAAGCGGAACCTGATGTCGCTAGGCGATGACAGACCGCAGTACTTTCCCGCTGACATCGGTCAACCGAATCATAAGGCAGATATGGTGACGCTCAATAGAACACTCCGTTGCAATCACTGTGGCGCCCGACTATCTGGCGAAGACACTGTCGAGTGCCCAAGCTGCCATAGTGACATTGCCCGAGTCGGCACGTGGAGTGAACTAATGGAATGGGGAAACACTCGCCGGATCGGACGCACTCCATATATCTGGCAACGCTGGGTGCTTGGCTGGGGTGGCCTCGTCGCGCTGTCCATGTCCCTTGGTCTTGTTCTCAAGGGGGCAACGTGGGCCGAATTCTTGTTTATTTGGGGTGCTAGTCTTCTTGGCGGGTACATTCTGGGTGTATGGTACTGGCGCTCGGCGGAGCAGGAGCATGCGAGTGCAGAACAGCGAGGCCGAACTAAGCAGTGATGGGGAGTCGCCGATGACGCCGGGTTCGAAATCATAGGTTTGTCGCGGTTGCCCCGTCTCCGCCGTCGTTAGATATCTATGGCAAACCGGCGATCTTTGTGAGTCGGAAGCGCTGATGAATATCAAAGATGAATTTTCGCTCAAGATCGACGACAGCAAGGTGCAAACACAGCTGCGCATGACGCTACTTGAAGTCGTCGACTACCTGATTGACCACTCGTCTGGCCTAGCCATCAAACAGGCGGCTGAACCCGATTCGGAACAGGCCGGCTGGCTTGCGATGCTCGGCAACGTCCACTCCCGGCCGCGTGATTCTTCATCATCAGCCGCCACGAAATGCTCGACGACAAGCGACATTCCAATGGGCAGCTAACTCGGAGTAGCCTCGCATGGGACTTTTGACCTTTAGCCTCAACGTCACTCTGGACGGCTGCGTCGACCACCAAGAGGGAATCGCCGACGACGAAACGCATGCCTTCTTTACCCGCCTCATGGACGAGGGCGGGGCGATGCTGTGGGGCCGCGTCACCTACGAGATGATGGAGAGCTACTGGCCGGCAGTCGCCCGCGGCGATGTCGAATCGCCGCCGGCGGTTCGCGAGTGGGCAGTCAAGTTGGAGGCCAAGCCGAAGTACGTCGTGTCGTCGATGAGAACGGACTTCCCGTGGACGAACAGCCACCACATCGCCGGCGACCTGCGTTCCGGCGTGCAAGAACTCATGGACGCGACCCCGGCCGGCGTGCTTCTTGGTAGCGGCAAGCTCGCGACTGAACTGGACCGGCTGGATCTGATCGACGAGTACAAATTCCTCGTTCACCCCAGGATCGCCGGCCATGGCCCGACCCTGTACCAGAGCGGGCTGGCCAACACACGACGGCTCGAGTTGGTCTCGGCGACACCGCTCCACAACGGCGCAGTCGCTATGCACTACCGTCGCGCGCGGCTAACGAGGCGGTGAACGGGAGCCGCCGGGGAAACCCGACCAAGCTTCGCCTCCATCCACCCTGTGCGGCTGACATAATCGTTGCCGTCGATGAAGATAGATCGTCGGTGATGTTCGACTCCAAGAACCCCGGGCGGAGAACTTGAATCTTTCGTAGAGCTTGCTGCTAAGCGCAAGCCAGGCCCTACGGATGGCAAGGCGCTAGTGGAAATCCTAATGGGCGCAACTGGGCGCCAGATAACCAATGCCAGATAACCGATGAACGCGAGCCGACTCGGACTCTTCCCGAAGCGGAACCTGATGTCGCTAGGCGATAACAGACCGCAGTACTTTCCCGCTGACATCGGTCAACCGATAGTGGCGTCCCTGGAATCGGTACGTCAGCCGCTCATGGTCAATCCCCAAGAGGTGGAGAATGGTGGCCTGCAGGTCATGAACGTCGACCGGGTTCTCGACGACGTTGTATCCCAACTCATCGGTCGCCCCCCAAGTCATGCCAGGGCGAATTCCACCACCCGCCAACCACATGGTAAAGCATCGCGGGTGATGGTCACGGCCATAATCCGAGGCAGTTAGCTTCCCCTGGGAATAATTGGTCCGGCCAAATTCCCCTCCCCAGACCACCAATGTGTCATCCAACAGGCCGCGGGCCGCCAGATCGGTCACCAGACCATGACAAGCCTGATCGACGTCGGCACATTGCCTCCGAATTCCCCCCGGGAGCCCACCATGATGATCCCAGCCGGGATGATACAGCTGAATAAAACGGACTCCTCGCTCGGCCAATCGTCGTGCCAGTAGGCAATTGGCCGCGAACGTTCCCGGTGTCTTGGCCTCCTCGCCATACAAGGCATACGTCTGCTCCGACTCCTGCTCGAGATCCATCACCTCGGGAACGCTGGTTTGCATTCGATAGGCCATCTCGTATTGAGCGACTCGAGCCGTTATTTCGGGATCTCCCATCTCCTCGAACTGGAGGTGATGCAGTTCCGCCAGTCGGTCCAGCATCTTGCGACGCGACGACTCGGAAACCCCCTCGGGGTTCGCCAGGAACAAGACCGGGTCACCGCCACTGCGGAACTGGACTCCCTGATGGCGACTGGGGAGAAAGCCATTCCCCCAGAGTCGAGCATATAGAGGTTGGTCGATCCGGTCCTTGGAAATCAAGACCACGAACGCCGGAAGGTTCTCATTGGCATTTCCCAATCCATAACTGAGCCACGATCCCATGCTGGGACGCCCGGGTAGATGGTGCCCCGTCTGGAAAAAAGTGATCGCGGGATCATGATTGATGTGCTCGGTGTGCATCGATTTGACGAAGCAGAGCCGATCGACCATCTTGGCCGTCCAGGGAAGCAATTCGCTGACCCAGGCACCCGACTCGCCATGCCGTGAAAACTTGAAGTGCGACCCGGCCAGCGGGAGACTGGCCTGATGAGCTGACATGCCCGTCAGTCGCTGGCCTCCCCGAACACTTGCCGGCAGATCCTCTCCATTCAACTCGTTCAACAGCGGCTTGTAGTCCAGCAGATCATGCTGCGATGGTCCGCCACTCATAAAGAGGAAAATAATTCGCTTGGCCCGCGGTGGGACGTGGGGACGCTCCAAGATTCCCCCCAAGCCGCGATTCCCCTCATCGCCTGACAGGTCACTGGCAGCCAAGTCCCGCGCGAGCAACTGGGAAAGGGCCATTCCACCCATCCCAAGAGCGGAACGCTGAAAGAAATCGCGACGCGTCGGTTGTGTCGAGCCGGAAGGCGAGGCTGCCCTGTCTGCTGGTTGATTCTCGGTCCAATGATTCATCTTGCTGACTCCCATGGCTCACCGCCGCATGACGGATTCATCGTGGTTGAGCATCGCGGACGCCAGGATGCCAGCTGCCGCGAGTTCCGCCAAATCGGCGGGAGAAAGCTCCGTCGCTTCGCTGCTCCCCACGACTTTTCTGCTCTCTTCCACATCGGTCAGAAACAGTTCGCGTTGTTCCTGAAACAATTGCAATAGAACTTGCTTTTCCTCATCACTGGGACGGCGAGACGTGATGCTCCGAAAAAGCCATTCCACTCGGTCTCCATCCGAATCCCCTCCTTCGCGCAGCATTCGCCGCCCATACTGCCGAGCCGCCTCGGTAAACTGGGGATCGTTCAGCAGCACAAGAGCTTGCAGCGGAGTGCTGGTTACCTGCCGCTCGACCGCGCAGTTATTGCGATCGGCCGCGTCGAATGTGACCATCGAAGGGGGAGGGACGGTTCGTTTCCAATAGGTATACAGACTGCGTCGATACCGATCTCCGCCGGAACTGGTTTCATACCGGGGTTTCCCCATCGCGATATCCCACAATCCCTCGGGCTGATACGGCTTGACGCTGGGACCTCCCATCGTTCCCACCAACAAACCGCTGACCGCCAAGGCCTGATC
>JBJHCD010000112.1:9984-10749 GCA_050485845.1 Pirellulaceae bacterium
AGTAAACCAACGATTCTCGGGATCTCGCCGCGTCAACTCCTCGCGAGTCATCACGCTGCCCGTTTCGCGATCGACGACTTGCCGAGGAAAACTGCTGGCCTGCCGGTAGGTGGCGGACATCACGATCTCTCGAACAAGCCTCTTCTGGTCCCATCCCCCATCGATCAACTCGACAGCCAGCCAATCCAACAACTCAGGATGTGAAGGGGAACTTCCCTGAAATCCAAAATTATCCGGCGTATCGACAATTCCCCGCCCCATGAGCATCTGCCAGATCCGGTTGGCCGTGACCCGAGCCATCAATGGATGCTCGGGATCAAGCAACCAGCGGGCAAGGCCGAGTCGATTGCGTGGTGCCTCCTGGGGCAGAGGGGGGAGAACTTCCGGCGGCCGGGCCGACACGGAATCACCCAACTGATCGTACTCCCCTCTCAAGAGAATATGTGCCGGCTTGGGCTGGTCCAACTCCCGCATCACCATGATTTCCGGTATCGGCTGAACCAGGGCGTTGTGCTGTCGCCGCAATTCGGCCAATTCCTCGCGAATCGGAACCGCATCCGAAAACTCGCGCTGCCAGAAATGATCGCGCAAGTCCGGTTCCCGAACCGGCGAGAACCAGTCCTCCGGAGCGTTTAGCGGCGGCACGCTCACCGACGTCGGAGAACTCGGCGCGTCGGAAATGTCCGTATCGACGCGGTCGCACGAAGCCAGCCATCGTGCTTCCAGCGGTGTGACCGCATCCGAAAAGACCCGAAGATCACGGAC
>JBJHCD010000113.1:0-10746 GCA_050485845.1 Pirellulaceae bacterium
AGACTCGGGGACCCGCATCTGTTCGGCATCCACCTCGCCCGACCGGACCCCACTGACTCTCGCCCCTACCTGCTGCCAGAGGAGGTCATGGTAGCGATGCTTGTATCCGAGTGGATCGAGCGGAGTTGCTCCACGTTTCGAAACTTCCTCGGCCAACTGAATCATCTGATAGATCGTCTGTTTGCCGTTGAGCCGCATCACAAATTCCTCCACCACCTTGGTTAGCTCCTCGGCGGTCTCGGAAGTCTTGGTTTCGAGCAGCACTTCGACCATCATCGGGATCATGACGTCCTGCCAATTCCGTCGCAGGAGGGAGAGCGTGCCATCGAAGTCAAACAGGGCGGCCCGCAAGGGGCCGCGGAGAAATCCGGGACGAATGATCTCAATGGAGGGTGACGAGGGGGAGGTCGAGTGATTCATGGAGCCTTGGAATAACGGATAACGGATAACGGATAACGGATCGAAGCGGGAATAAGGGCCTTGGGGGGGCGAAGGGCCGAGAAGCCGTTCGGTTCCCTGTTCGCTTGCGGAGCCATTCAACTTGTGCCCTGCCGAGCCGTGTGGGAAACTGGGCACATTCTAAAGTCTTCTTGCGGGAGGGAAATCCGGTATCCCCTCCAGCGGACTGAATGTAGTTGGTGGAGTTTGCCATGCAGAAATCGTCACCCAGTCGTTGCTTGCGCGGCCCACGTTCCAGCCCGAGAATCCTCGAGCGCGCCGGAGGGATCGCGGCTCGCGGGCGAGCCAACGGGATCGGCATGGTCCTGGCCGCTCGGATCATCCTGGCGGTCGCTGCCTGGTGCATGGTCGTCTCCGCCAGTTCCCCGTCCTGGTCGCAAGGGGGCTACCGCGCGACGGCGGATTCCGACGACCCGTTGTTTTCCGACGATCCGGCACTCGGTGCCGCGGCGCGAGATGAGGGGGCCGGAGCGAACCGGGATGAAAGAGTGTCGGATGGGGCTCTTGATGGGGCGTCGGAAGCCGAGCAGGCAGATCCGCGGCGCCCCGTCGGTCTGGCTCTTTCCGCCGATGACCGCCTGCTGTATGTCGCCAATCAAGTGGGGACGATCTCGGTCGTGGACATGGAGACCGAGCAGGTTTTGGCGGAGCACTCGTTGGGACGGCAGTTGTCGGCCGTTGCGTGGCTGGGGGACGATCAGCTCTTGGTGACGGATGAATTGGCGGATGAGCTGATTCAGGTTTCGGTGCGAGGAAGTGAACTGGAAGTGATCGCTCGCCTTCCCGTCAGTCCCTATCCGGTCGGGTTGATCGTGGAGAACGACGGAGCGATTTATGTCACCTCGCTTTGGTCACATCGGTTGACGGAGTTGGCCGTGGTTGAGCGAGGCAGAGTGGAGGCGCGTCGAATATTGGACTTGCCGTTTGCACCTCGTTGTCTGATCGCGGCCCCGGATGGCGCACATCTGGTCGTGGCCGATGCATTTTCGGGCCGACTGTTGGTGATTAACCGCCGGCAATTTGTCGTGGAGGGGATCCGGAAGTTTCCGAGCCACAATGTGCGGGGGTTGGCGGCCAGCGTGGATGGCCAGAAGCTCGTGGTCGCTCATCAAATGCTCAATGATCTGGCTCACACGGTCCGCAACGACGTGCACTGGGGCCTGTTGATGTCGAACGACCTGAGGTGGCTACGGTTTGACTCGATCCTGGGAGATGGTTCGGATGTCTACAAGGGAGGGCACATGCATCCGCTGGGAGAAGCGGGGAATGCGGCGGCGGATCCGACTGGCGTGGTGATCGGTTCGAACGGCACGGTGGTTGTCGCTCTAGGGGGCGTTCATGAGATTGCAGTGGGGCGTGAGCGGGATTTCAGTTTCTACCGGATTCCGGTGGGGAAGCGGCCGACGGCCGTGGTACTTCGATCGGACAACGAGCAGGCGTTCGTGGCCAATCAATTTGATGATTCCATTTCCCGCATCGACTTGCCTCGCCGCGAGTTGATGGGGCATGTTTCCCTGGGGGCGAGCCGTCCACTGACGTTGGTCGAGCGGGGGGAGCAGTTGTTTTACAGCGGACGACTTTCGCACGATGGTTGGATGAGTTGTCACAGTTGCCATACGGACGGGCATTCCAATGGAGGGTTGAACGACAATTTTAGCGACAATTCATTCGGGGCACCGAAACGAGTCCTCAGTCTGCTTGGGTTGGCCGGTACCGCTCCGTTTGCCTGGAATGGGGAAGTGGAAGAGTTGGAGACACAGATTCGCAACTCGGTGAATCAGACGATGCAGAGCGACCGGCAGGTAAGCGACAAGAACATGGCAGCGATGGTGGCGTTTCTCGAGTCGCTGGTTCCACCACCATCGCGCGACGAGTTGCGGGGAACGCTCGACGAGGCCGCGGTCGAGCGAGGGAGCTTGGTGTTTGAGCAGCGTGGGTGCGTGCAATGTCACGCTCCCCCTCTCTACACCACGCCGGATCGCTATGACGTCGGTTTGGAGGATAGCGAGGGGAATCGTTTGTTCAATCCACCTTCCTTGCGCGGGGTGGGCCAGCGGGGCCCGTATTTTCACGACAACCGAGCCGAGTCGCTGGAATCGGTATTTCGCGACCATGGTCACCCGGTGGAGGGTGAGTTGAGCGAGGCCGAGTTCCAAGACCTGCTAGCGTTTCTCCGCAGTCTCTAGGCAGGGCCCGGGCGGATTGCGGTTAGGTTGACGGGTTGTTGAGTCGTCCGGTGAAGAGAATGGTGCCGGATTGCGTGTCGCGGATGAGGAAGAAAAACGGGTGATCGGCACGAGACTCGGGGGTCGGGGTCGGACGGGCCGACCGAACGCCAACGACCACGCCGGTTGCCGCCGCGGCCTCCGTTCCCTTCTCGTTCACATCCACAAAGGCCTTGTGAACAACTTCCTGCAGAAACTCGTAATCATGTTGGCCCCACAGCGTGTTGGTGATTACCAGTTCCAGGTCGTCTTGTTGTCCGAGCTGATTCAGGTGCTGGATCATCGCCGCAAAGCCCTCATGCACTTGCTGTTCGGGCAAATGCAGAACTCGAGTCATTTGTGCCAACGTTTCACCTCGGGCGCCGGCCGATGTCATGGTTAGGGCCGTGGAGATGCTGGCCGGGGAGACAAACAGGTTGTCTGTCGTCTCGCTCCCTAAGTGACGATGGAGGTCGAGTGCGAATTGGTTCATGCCGTCCGTGATGGAGGGTGGAGGAATCGGCCGCTCGGCCGGCTTCCTGGTTTCCGGCTCCTGAGCCGCAACCATGTTGCTCGAGGTGAGTAGGAGCAGGATGAGGGCGAATCTCGGGAAGTGGTGGTTCATCAATCCGTTCTCCCATTATGAGAATTCTGGTCAGGTTTTGTTTCTTGGTTCTTGGTGCCATCACTTGCCGTCAGGGATGGGGCGGGATTGCTCTGAGGGACTTCCTAGACCGGGCGTTTGCAAATTGCCGCGTCAGGCAGGCAAAAAGGGGAAATGGGAGTGCCGGATCGCGTTGCCCACACGTATCGCGTTGGCGGAGACTGCGCGATCAACTGCAGGATCTCGCCGAGCATTCTGGGCAGGCGATCGCTCCGGCTGTATTTTAGCAGTCGCAACGTGCTTCGCAAAAGCGGCTCACCGGCAAGCTCCTCATGGAAGCGGTTGACCTGAGGTGGGGAACCGCGAATGAACGCTGATGGACACTGATGGGAAAAATCGGCCAGCCCTGTTGCCAGGAGGAACCGCGAATTTGTTCTCGGTGGGTGGTTGGCTGCGGCCCGCCGCGATCGCGACGCTCGGCTCATGCGGTCTTATTAGCGTCCCTGAGTGTTCATCAGTGGTGCCGTTGCGGAGTTCACCGCCCCGCTGGGCGTGCATGTTGTGCCAGGGCGGGCGCGTGTGTCTCGTGGGGCGCGTCGGCTGTGGGGGGTACACGAACGCTACCGAGTTGGTTCCGCTATCGTCACCTCATCTGGCAAAACAATCCGCGCGGTCGCGTGACCGCTGAGGTCCGAACAACCTGTTGTCACACCCTTGATGAAAGTAAGTGGAGCGGTAGAAAGTGGAGCAGGACCAATCGCCCTCGCCCAATGTCGCCAAAGAGACTAGGCGATCAAGTCATGGACGACTCGACCATGGACGTCGGTCAAACGGAAGTCTCGTCCCGCATAGCGGTACGTGAACTGCTCGTGATCAAAGCCCATTAGATGGAGAATGGTGGCGTGAAGGTCGTGGATATGAACCTTGTCCTCCACGGCCTGGAAACCGAATTCATCCGTCGCTCCATGGACGTAACCTCGTTTCACTCCCCCGCCGGCCAGCAGCATGGTGAAACCGTAGTGATTGTGGTCGCGACCATTCACCTTCCCCGCGTTGTTGGAAGCGGCCAATTCCACAGTCGGCGTCCGGCCAAACTCACCGGCAATCATGATCAGTGTTTCATCCAACAGACCGGTGCTCTTCAAGTCGCGAATCAAGGCTGCGATCGCCTTGTCGATCTGTCCAGCCAGGCGGCGATGATTCACTTCCAAATCGTCGTGATTGTCCCAGGGCTGACCATTGCCATGCCAAAGCTGGACGTAGCGAACTCCGCGTTCGACCAGTCGCCGGGCGATAAGAATCTGCCGAGCCTGATGGCCCTCGCCGTAAGCCTCAAGCACATGCTTAGGCTCGCGGCTGACATCAAATGCCTCGGTCGCCTCCTGCTGCATGCGGTAGGCGAGTTCAAACGAATGAACTCGAGCCTCCAATTGCGGATCGACGACGCGGGATTCCAAGTGACGCTGGTTCAATTGGTGGAGCAAATCGAGTTGCCGTCGCTGTTCGCCATCCGACAGATAGTGGTTCCGGACGTTCGCGACCAGTCTCTCAATGTCACTGTGCTGGGAATCAATGTAGGTCCCTTGATAGACGCCGGGGAGGAAGCCCGACTGCCAGTTTTGTGACTCTTGAATCGGATATCCGCCGGGGCACATGGCGATGAAGGCGGGCAAATTCTGGTTCTCGGTTCCGAGACCATAAGTGACCCACGAGCCGACACTGGGGCGGACGAGCCGCGCGTCACCGCAGTTCATGAGCAGCAGCGAGGGCTCGTGATTGGGGACATCGGCGTGCAGCGAGCGGAGGACCGTGAACTCGTCAATCACTTCCCCCACGTTGGAAAAGATCTCGCTGACCTCGATTCCGCTCTGGCCATACTTCTGAAACTTATAGGGGGAGGGAAGTGCCGCGCCCGTTTTCCGCTCGGTCCGGAGCATCTTGGGAAGCTCCTTGCCGGCATGTTTTTCCAATGCCGGCTTGGGGTCGAACGTGTCGATATGGGAACATCCCCCGTTCAAGAAAATGTGGATGACGTGTTTGGCCTTGCCGGGAAACTGCGGTGCTTTCGGAGCCAGAGGCGTCAAAGTTCCGGCAGCCTGGGCTTCCGGCAGAAGGACGTTGGACTGCCCCAGCATCTGTGTCAAGGCGACGGCGCCCAATCCCATCCCCGTGCGTCGCAAAAGGTCACGGCGGCTCACGAGTGCTTCGGGTTGATGCGAGTAAATCGACATGGTACGTCTCCTTCCAACCGGCGGTATTCGGCCGCGGATGGTCCGCGGGTTCTAATCAATAAACGTGAATTCGTTCGACATCAGCAGGGCTTGAGCATAGCGGACCCAAGGATCAAGCTTCTCGGTGTCCGCCACCGGTGACTGCTCGATAAACAAACGCCCCAATTCCAGCTCATTCTCGCTGGGAAGCCGAGCGAACAGCAGTTCGTGCAGGCGGGCGATCCGATCTGGGGGCTCGCGCAGGTCCTGCACGTCTTCACGAGCGATCAGCTCCTGGGCCTTCTCCACCACGAATGGATGGTTCATCAAATACAAGGCCTGCTGCGGTACCGTCGTGTGGTAGCGACGGGGCGAATGAGCGTCGGGGGACGCGAAATCGAATGTCCGGAAGACACCCGGCAGATTCTGCCGGTCAATGTGACTGTAGATCGTGCGGCGCCGCGGATCGGGGGTCTGATTGATATCGACCGAGACGCCGTAGACCTTGGGCTCCAGGGAGCCCGAGACAGACAAGAGACTGTCACGAAGCCCTTCAAAATCGAGTCTCCGGCGATTCATGCGCCAGACGAGCCGGTTTTCGGGATCCAGCTTTTCCGCCTCTTCCCGATGTCCACTCGACTGCTGATAGGTCGAGGAGAGCACGATCTGCTTGATCATTTGCTTTGTCGACCAGCCATCCTCCACCAGGCGAGTTGCCAGGTAATCGAGCAGTTCCGGGTGAGAGGGGGGATCACTCCGTACGCCGAAGTCACTGGGCGTGTCCACCAGACCCTGGCCGACCAGGAATTCCCAGATCCGATTCACCCAAACCCGCGAAGTAAGCGGGTTATCGGGATGCACGATGGCCCGAGCCAGTTCCAAGCGGCCGCTCCCATTTTCGAACGGTTGACGGTCCGCACCGGAAATCAAGCGGAGGAACTGGCGTGGGACCTCGTCGCCCGGGTTGCGCGGATCACCGCGGACCAGAATACGAGGATTACCCGGCGTCTCGGGCCGCTCCTGCAGAACCATCGCCTGCCGCGGTCCCGCATCGGAGTTCATCCATTCCGTTACCGCGTTACGCAAGTTGCGCAGTTCCGCTCGGTCCGGACGGCTCAACATCTGCTCGGCATCGTCCTCGGAAAAGAAGATCGGGGAGCGGGAACCATAAATCAGTTGACGGATCTCTTCGGCATTCGGCTCTTCCAAGGCGACGGGAGCCTCTTCCCCTTCGCTCCGCGTGACGGAGAGGGCGTCATTCCAGAACTCGTCTATCCGTTGCAGCAGCGTGCCGTAGCGATCAATGACTTCATCAAAGCTTTGCGGTTCGAAGTCCGCCAGCATCGCCGATACCCAAGGGTTCAGGTTATCAATCCCACGACCTTCGGCGTACTGGCGACATAGCTCGGCGGCACGTTCCGGAAAATCCTCGGCGGGCAGTTCGGCCAAGTGGTGCCACGGTCCGAAAATGGGACTCCTCGGCTGCACGACCTGATCCAGAAATCGGCTCCACTGTGCCACGAGGCGTCGCGAAGGCTCCTTCAGTTCGCGATCCTTCCAGTAGTCGGGGTTGCGCGCGGCGTAACGCTCCTCGGCGGCCGCGGCCAGAAAGACGGCGGGGTCGCGGAGAGCGTGCTGTTGGATCTCCTCCCGCTTCGTCCGGAGGAACTCGCCAATGGCCCCTTCCCGTTTGGCCAGTTCCGCCTGGAATTCCTCGCTTCCCTCTTCCATCGGGACGAGGCCCTCTTGCGAAGCAGAGAAGACGCCGTACATCGAGTAGTAATCGGCGGTGGGTATCGGATCGTACTTGTGGTCGTGGCATCGAGCACAGGCGACCGTCAGTCCCATCGTCCCCCGAGTCACCACGTCGATTCGGTCGTCAATAATGTCGTGCTGATTATTCAGAAAACGCCGCCCGACCGTCAAAAAGCCCATGGCCGCCAGAGATTCGTTTTGGTCGGACGAGACCAGCTGATCACCCGCCAGTTGTTGAATCAGGAACTGGTCGTAGGGAAGGTCTTCGTTGAACGAACGAATCACCCAGTCACGGAAGACGTAGGCATACTTGTAATTTCGATCTTCCTGAAAGACGTAGCCCTTGGTGTCCGCATACCGCGAAATGTCCAGCCAATACCGGCCCCAGCGTTCACCGAAATGTGGGGAATCCAGCAATCGCTCCACTAGGTTGGAGACCGCGTCGGGCGATTCGTCTTCCAAGAACTGAGCGACCTCTTCGGGAGTCGGAGGAAGTCCGATCAAATCGAAAGAGAGCCGACGAATCAAGGTCCGACGGTCTGCCGGAGGATTGGGCTGCAGATTCACGTCCTCCAGTCGCTGAAGGATGAACGCGTCGACCGGAGTTTGCACCCAGGCGGAATCGGAGACTTCCGGAACGGCGGGGCTTTGGATCGGCTGATACGACCAATGGGACTCCGCCAGGGCGTCGCGGGATATCGGAGCACTTTCGGCAGGCCAGGGGGCCCCCATGGCCACCCATTGAGTGAGCGCGTCGATCGACTTCTGAGGAAGCTTGGCATCCGGTGGCATCTGGGTATCACCGTCGTACCGAATGGCTCGAACCAAGGGACTCTCGTCCGGATTCCCTGGACGAATGGCCGGCCCCGACCCGCTCGCCGTCTCCTGAAGCAGGTGCTGCCGACTGTCGATTCGAACGTCGGATTCTTGCAGATCCGGTCCATGACAGTCGATGCAACTGACCATCAACACGGGCCGCACTTCCCGTTCAAAAAAATCGATGGCCTCGGGAGACATCTCCACAGAGGGCTCGACGTCATCACCCCGTGCGGGCGGCGAAACCACGAGAAGGCCGGCCAGGATCAGAAAGCATGAAACTCGGTGCATGAATCGCCTCGGATATCCTTCAAGCAGGTCCTCGGATGGTCGCGCTCGAAGTTGCTGGAAAATCTCTCTGCGGTCGGTCGGGATTGCTCTTTGCCCCATGCATCACCAATTACCTAGTGAGCATTCAAGCCCGGCTCGCAAGGGGCTGGAGGGAAATCGACATCGTAGCAGAAATCGG
Organism: Pirellulaceae bacterium; assembly: GCA_050485845.1. Classification (GTDB taxonomy): domain Bacteria; phylum Planctomycetota; class Planctomycetia; order Pirellulales; family Pirellulaceae; genus JBJHCD01. Next base: position 8,518 of record JBJHCD010000113.1, read on the forward strand.
GGGGGGTGAGTTGTTGGGTAGTGGTCGCGAATCTTCCACTGGCGGGGTGTGAGGGGGGAGCGGTGCGGCGTCCCGTTCAGGACTGCCCGCCAATTCAATCGCCCCCGCGGTCATCCAGCATTTTATCGGACCGAGTGAGGGAATTCAACAATGAATCACCCGCGGGGCCCACGCTCGTCCAAAAGATGTCGATAAGTGGCCATAACATGAAGTGGCCCTAACATTACTCCGAAATGACGGCTCAATCCCGCGAGTTCGGGACGTTCCACGGGTTTGCGTTAGGCACTCCAAGGAGCATCGCAGGGTAGTTTGGTGATTCCGATCAGGGGGGAGGCAGGGCCTGGGAGAGGTAGTCGATCTTGCTCAATTCGCGTGGAACCTCGCCGACACTCCAAGTGGCGATTACCCCCTGGTCGCTCCAGATGCACAGGTTCCCATCGTAACGGAACTGCAGTCCCGTCAGACGCCCAATTTCCGGGGCGAAGGAAGTAACGACCTCACCCGATCCCGGAGCGAGTAGGAGAACCACGTCGGTGGCCCTGTCTCGAGCGTCGTATCTTCGTTCCACAATCGCAATGCAGTCATCCCCGTCCGGGATGGCGACGAATCCGGAAGAAAAATGCTCTGATTCTCGCCGCCAAAGCCGTTGACCATTCGGTCGCGCGGCCAACCAGAATCCCTTGGCTCTCGTGGTCACGACGAAGAACTCTCCATCGGAAGAGAGGCTCCCCGCTGCCACCCCAAGAGGGAACCTTATCGGGTCGCTCCACGAACAAGTCTCGAGGTCCACCACCATGACCTTGTCATTCGTCGCGATCAATGCAAGCTCGCCGTTCTCCGATAGGGAAACAAAAGGGACGAGGGGGGCTTCGAATGGGAGTTGTTTCACAAGCTGTTTCGTGTCGAACTCCCATATAAATAGCGAGTTGCCGGCAATCGCGAGAAGTCGATCTCCATCCGATGACCAGGCCACCATTCCGATCGATCTCCCCGGGGTCGTGGCGAAGTGAGTCTCCTCACCTTGGTGAGGGCCGGGGGAGATCAGAATCGAATCGGGCTGGCGAACGATTGCCAACCATCTTCCATTGGGGGAGAGTGCCACGGCACCCAGCAAGTTGGTCGAGCCGATGCTGTTCACGATCCAAGGGACGAACGGATCGGATGACTCCAACTGGTGCAGAAAGAGCCTCCGCTCGAACGGGATGCGTCTCCAACCGGGCCACGTCAATAGCACTCGAGAAACCGCCCCGCGACGATCCGCGTCGAAGGAGACTCCCAGCACCGACGCAGACCGCGCGGACTCGGCCAACTCCAACCGTCCGGTGCGAGAAAGGAGCAGAATCTCCAGCAGTGTTAGGATCGACACCACGATTGCCATGCCGCCGAGTATCCGAATGTAACGATAGAGCATGCCTCGGCGCTGGACGTGACGATGGATCACCGGATTGCGGAAGCTCATGGCTCACCCCCCCTCCTCGATCACCATGGCGAGTTCTCAGTTCGTGCACAGGTAGAAGAGCAAGCTGGCTTGAAACGTGGCCAATCCGACTGCCGTCATGTAGCCGAGTTTTCGGGAGTAATCGCAAAGGGCGACAATGGATGTGCAGACAATCGCGGTTCCTAGTAGTTTCACTGAGACGAAAAGCCAGACCTCATTGTTGCCAAGAGCCAGGAGCCATTGCCCCATCGGGTTACGCTCGAATTGGCCGATCACTTCCTGGTTTTGTATGAGCAAGACTGCGTCATGGACGGAGACTCCCGCGATGAACAGGATCAAGGGGACCAAGAGGCAGACGGACAGGCTCTCCGCCCGGAACCATGTGTATGTGGTGGAGGTATCCACGTTCCCCCCATTCCAGTTTCCAGCAAATTGGTCCGATCTCATGGCAATCTTCTCCCCCCGGTTTATCCGAGAGCACTTCCCCGCTGTCGGATTTCTCAAACAACTCGTTCACTCGGGATGGCGTAACCAGTGAGGTCTTTCGTGGCATCCCCGGGATTCTTGGAATCATCGGAGTGGATGGACCTCCCGAGTCCAAAACGGGGGGCTTGATCGGCCGGCCAGGCGGGAACCGGACTCCACGGTGACAGCTCTCCATGATCAACATGCGAAATTCGCGCGAATAGAGCGCAAAAAAATGGCCCTGGGTTCCGATTCCCAATTGGGGAAGGGGGCCGCAAGATGGCGTCGCGAGGCTCAGGCCTCGTTCGCCCTGGAGAGCCTTTTGC
>JBJHCD010000114.1:0-10539 GCA_050485845.1 Pirellulaceae bacterium
GTCCGAGGGACTGCCAAGTGTCGCCGGGGAGGAATTCCAGTGGCAGAACGCCCATTCCGACTAGATTGCTCCGGTGAATCCGTTCGTACCCGGCCGCGAGCACCGCTCGGACTCCCAGGGCGAATGTCCCCTTGGCCGCCCAATCACGGCTGCTTCCCGTGCCGTACTCCGACCCCGCGATGACCACGAGCGGAACCTTTTCCTGCTGGTAACGCATGGCGGCGTCATAAATGGAAAGTTGTTCGCCGCTGGGGAAATGGCGAGTCCATCCTCCTTCGGTACCAGGGGCGACCTGATTCCGGATGCGAATATTGGCAAAGGTTCCCCGGACCATCACACGATCATTGCCTCGGCGGGCTCCGTAGCTATTGAAGTCAGTCGGGACGACGCCATGCTCGATCAGGTACCGTCCGGCGGGCGATTCCTTGGCGATGGCTCCCGCCGGGGAAATATGGTCGGTGGTGACCGAGTCGCCGAGCAGCGCCAAGATTCGGGCCCCGGCAATCGGCTCCACGGGTGTCACTTCACGAGTCAGGCTGGCCAGGAAGGGAGGTTCCTGAATGTACGTGCTTTCCGCGGCCCACTCGTACAATGCCCCGCCGCTCAGCTCAATCGCATTCCACCTCTCGTTGGAATTCATCGCGTTTTCGTACTGCGCGGTGAACATTTCGGGAAGCACGCAGGAAGCGACGACCTGCCGAACCTCTTCGGCAGTGGGCCAGATCTCCTCGAGCATCACATCCTTGCCGGCCGCGTCGGTTCCAATCGGATCTTTCGTCAGATCGATATCGACCGTGCCGGCCAAGGCGTAGGCGACCACCAGGGGAGGACTGGCCAGGTAATTGGCCTTGGCCAGCGGATTGATGCGACCCTCGAAGTTTCGATTTCCGCTCAGCACGGCCGCGGCGACAAGATCTCCTTCCTGGATGGCCGTCCCGACCGCTTCGGGCAAGGGTCCGCTGTTTCCGATACAAGTCGTGCAGCCATATCCCACGGTGTGAAAACCGAGCTGTTGAAGGGAACTGGTCAATTCAGCTCGGTCAAGATAATCCGAGACAACTCGAGAGCCCGGCGCGAGGCTGGTCTTGACGTAGGAGGGAACCTTCAGTCCCCGCTCGGCCGCCTTCTTGGCCAGCAGTCCCGCCGCCACCATCACGGATGGGTTGCTGGTATTGGTGCAACTGGTGATGGCGGCAATCACGACGGCCCCATGTCCAATCGAGACGGAGTGGCCGTTTTCACGGAACTGGGCCGAGTTCCGCAGGGCGTCGTCCGGCAAGGCGAAACCGCGCTGCTGGATGGGAGCCTGCAAGGCGGAACGGAAAGACTCCTGCATGTCGCCAAGTCGGACGCGATCTTGCGGCCGCTTCGGCCCGGCCAGCGACGGCTCGACCGACCCGAGGTCCAAGCGGACGACCTTGGTGTAGACTGGCGGAGTTTCTCCATCGGTGCGGAACAGCCCCTGCTCCTTGCAATACCGCTCGACCAAATCCACGTTCTTCTCGCTGCGCCCGGTGCGGCGGAGGTAATTGAGCGTCTCGCCATCGATCGGAAAGTACCCCATGGTGGCCCCGTATTCGGGAGCCATGTTGGCAATGGTGGCACGATCAGCGAGGGACATTTGCGACACTCCCTCTCCGAAGAACTCCACAAACTTGCCGACCACTCCCTCTTTGCGCAGTAGTTCGGTAACCGTGAGGACCAGGTCGGTGGCGGTGGCGCCCGAGGGGAGTCGCCCCGTCAATTCGAAGCCGATGACTTGCGGCATCAGCATGTAGAGGGGCTGGCCCAGCATGACCGCCTCGGCCTCAATTCCACCCACTCCCCAGCCGAGAACACCGAGACCGTTAATCATGGTCGTGTGACTATCGGTGCCGACGAGCGAATCGGGATAGGCGACCGGCCCCTGGGCGTCCTGCCCTTGAAACACGGCGGGAGCGAGGTATTCCAGATTGACCTGGTGGACGATCCCGACGTTGGGGGGGACAACACGAAAGTTGGAAAATGCCTGCTGTCCCCAGCGGAGGAACTCGTATCGTTCACGATTCCGCTGAAATTCGACATCGACATTGAACTGGAGCGAATCGGCTGAACCGAAGCGATCGACTTGGACGGAGTGGTCGATCACCAGGTCCACGGGAATCAGGGGGTTGATCTTGGCGGGATCGCCCCCCAATCGCCGCATGGCGGCCCGCATGGCGGCCAGGTCCACCACCGCGGGGACCCCGGTGAAGTCTTGCAGGACAACTCGAGCCGGTTTGAAGGGAATTTCGCTCAGTGCGGGGGATGCGGCTTCCCAGCGAGCGAGATTCCGCACGTCATCCTCCAGGACGGCGAAGCCGTCACACGTCCGGAGAACCGCCTCCAGAAGCACTCGGATCGAGTAGGGGAGGCGAGAAACGGCACCCAATCCCTGATCCTCGAGCCGCGCGAGTCGGTAAATGCCCATGGGGCCATTGGCGGTCGAGAAGGTATCACGGGCTCCGAATGGGTCAAACTGCGAGGAAGGGCTCGAACTCATGGCGTGGAATCGCACTCCGAAAGAAAGCCGCGGAGGTGGGCAAATATCGATCCGCGCCGGCCGAGAAATGGAAAATCCACGAGCCGGGCGGGGACGGGGTAAGACGAATGCTGGCCTCATTCTAAAGGAGATCTCGCCGTTCGGGGAGGCCCAAGACTTCACCCCCGGAGAGTTTCTCCGATTGGAACGACCGGAACCGCCGGTAGCGGAGGAATCAGGAGGATTGACGGAGAATGACCGAGTTGTTCAGGAAATTGAGAACCCCGGGGCTCGAGGAAGTTTACAACGGCCCAGTTACTTGTATACTCGTAGCCTTGTTTCGCGCTCTGGGGCTCAGGACCGCCTTTGCCCCGAATCTCCGGGAAAGTGGTCCCACCCTGGGACTCGGCACGACCTTCCCCTTATTTCCCGGAGGCTCAACCTTCGTCCCGCTCGGCCGGGAAGGTTTCGGGAAGATTTTGTTTCGACTTACAGCTTTTGCAACCTCGCACACGCCTCACACCTAATCAGACACTGGGAGCCTCGGAAGCCATGGGAAACGGTGCCAATGACAAGCGTCTTTTCTGGGCCTGTTTTATCGCCTTGATAGCCACCGCCTTCGGCTTCATCGTTCGAGCCTTGATTATCGACGAGTGGGCGGTCGCCTTCCGGCTGACCGAAACCCAGAAGGGCGAAATCTTCGGCGTGGGGCTGTGGCCTTTCGCCATCAGCATCATTCTGTTCAGCCTGGTGATCGACCGGATCGGTTACGGGACGGCGATGATCTTTGCCTTCATCTGCCACGTGATCTCCGCGATCATCACGATTTGGGCCCCGGAACGGTTTAACCCTTACTGGAGTCTCTACATCGGAACCTTCATCGTGGCGCTCGGCAACGGGACGGTGGAAGCGGTGATCAATCCGGTGGTCGCCACGCTCTTCCCGAATGAAAAGACAAAATGGCTCAACATCCTCCATGCCGGCTGGCCGGGAGGATTGGTGATCGGCGGCATCATTGCCATCGCCATGGGGCCCTCGGGAATGCTCACGAACATGGTCGGAGGACCGATCAGCTGGCACTGGAAGGTCGCCCTGATTCTGATTCCGACGGTGATGTACGGAGTTCTGATGATCACCTGCCGATTCCCGGTCAGTGAGCGCGTGGCGGCGGGTGTTTCCTATCAGGACATGTTGAAGGAATTCGGGATCGGCGGGGCTCTGGTCGTCACCTTCTTGATCTTCTCGGAAGTCGGCCGAGTTTTCGATTTCCCGACCTGGTTGATCTGGGTCCTCATCGCCGCCTCCACGATCGGCTTCGGAGCGACGATTCAATTTGCGATCGGCCGCCCCCTGTTCATCTTCATGTTGTTGATCATGATTCCGCTGGCGACCACGGAACTGGGAACCGATAGCTGGATCACCTCGCTGATGGAACCCGAAATGGCCAAGATCGGCCGAGCGGCCGGGTGGGTGTTGGTCTATACGTCGTTGATCATGATGGTCCTCCGATTCTTCGCCGGCCCGATTGTCCACCGACTCTCTCCCTTGGGTCTGTTGGCGGCCAGCGCCTTGGTGGCGATGATCGGCCTTCTGTTTCTTTCCGTCGCCCAAGGGATCTTCCTGATCTTCTTGGCGGCCACCATCTACGGATTCGGAAAGACCTTCTTCTGGCCCACCATGCTGGGCGTGGTCGCCGAGCAATCTCCCAAGGGGGGCGCACTGACGCTGAACGCCACCGGTGGGGTCGGCATGTTGGGCGTCGGCGTCGTCGGAGCCGTGCTGTTGGGTTACATTCAAGACACGGTGACCGAGTCGAAGTTGCAGGCCAGCAATCCCGAAATTCACGCGGAGGTTGTCCAGGAGAAACGTTGGGTCTTCGGAAGACTGAACTTTGTCGATCCCGATTTGCGCGACGCCCTTCCGGAAGAGCAGCAGCAGGTGGTGACGGCGATTTCGGAGCGAGCCAAGAAGGAAGCCCTTTCCCGAGTCGCCGTTTTTCCCGGTTTGATGCTGGTCTGCTACCTGATCCTGATCTTCTATTATCGATCCCGAGGCGGCTACAAGGCCGAAGTCCTGGTGGGGCACGAAGCCGAGGATGAAAAGTTTACCGGTGGCGTGCAGGCTCCCGTCGAGTAGCCTCGTTCCATGAGTAGTCCCTCCAAATTGGTGACGGCAATCTGTCATGAGTGATCCGTTTCTACGCGAATTACAAGGGACGTTTCCTCCCGAAAGATTGCTCACCAAACCGGCTCAACTAGTACCCTACGAGTCGGACGGGCTGACGGCCTTCCACGCGATTCCTCGCGGGGTCGTCTTGCCCGTGACCCAGGACGAGGTGATCGCCGCGGTCCGGATCTGCCACCGCCATGGAATCCCGTTTGTCGCCCGAGGCAGCGGCACGAGCCTCAGTGGCGGAGCGGTCCCGGTGGAGCAGGGCTTGCTGATCGCGCTGAATCGCCTGGACAAGATCCTCCGCTACTCGCCCGAAGACCGAGTGGCGGTGGTGGAGCCGGGGGTAATCAACCTGAAGGTCTCCCAACGAGTAGGCTCGGACGGGTTGTACTATGCCCCCGATCCATCCAGCGGCCCGGTCTGCACGCTCGGTGGAAACGTCGCTTTCAACTCGGGTGGAGCCCATTGCCTGAAGTATGGAATGACCTCGAACCATGTACTGGGCCTGAAAGTCGTCCTGCCCGATGGGGAGATCTGCCAGTTGGGTGGCGATACGCTGGAGAGCGTGGGGCCCGACTATGTGGGAATGTTCATCGGCAGCGAGGGGCTGTTCGGAATCGCTCTGGAGATCACCCTGCGTCTGCTTCCCAAGCCTGAGGTCTACTACACGCTGCAGGCCTCTTATGACTCGCTGGAGAAGGCAGGACACGCCGTGTCGATGGTCGTCGCCTCGGGGCTACTTCCCGGGGCGATGGAAATCATGGACCGTTTCGCCATGGATGCCGCCAATGCGGCCGTCGGGGCGGAGTATTCGGCCGACGCCAAGGCGGTGCTGATTGTGGAACTGGAGGGCCCCGCCGAAGAGGTCGAGGCGGAAAAACCTCGCCTGCTGGAGGTGATTCAGCGCTCAGGCGCCTACGAACACTTTGTCGCTCGAGATGCCGAGCAGCGAACACGAATTTGGACGGGACGAAAATCGGCGTTCTCCGCCGTGGGTCGTCTGAGCCCTGACTTCATCGTGCAGGATGGCGTGGTTCCTCGATCCAAACTGGGTGCCGCCCTGGCCGAAATCGATCAACTGAGTGAGCGATATGGAATTCGAGTCGCCAATGTCTTTCATGCCGGGGATGGAAACCTTCATCCCCTGATCATGTACGACGGCCGAGAGAAAGGGGCTCACGACCGAGCGGAGGAGTTGGCGGGAGAAATCCTCCGCCTCTGTGTCCGACTGGGGGGCTCCATCACGGGCGAACATGGCATCGGACTGGAAAAGCGGGGCTACATGGCGGATATGTTCGGTCCGTTCGACGTTGAATACATGCAGCGACTCCGCCAAGCTGTCGATCCGCGGGAGTTGGCCAACCGTGGGAAGATGCTGCCGGTTGGTGCCGCTCCCGCCCTCACCGCTCGCGGACCGCATCCCCTGGAACGGCAAGGAGTCATCTCGCGCGAGTGATGAATACCGAAACACCTCAGCAATTGGAAGAGATCCAGCGATTGGTTCGCGAGCAAACGCGAGTCATCGTTCGAGCGGGAGGCACAAAACCGCCGCTTCACGCCGGCGCCAACCTCGACCTTTCCCAGTGGACCGGCGTGGTGGAATACGACCCCAGCGAGTACACCTTCACGGCCCGCTCGGGAACTCGACTGGCTGAAATTCGCGACCTCCTGGCGGGACATGACCAGTTCTTGCCATTCGATCCGATTTTCGTCGACCGAGGAGGGTCCCTCGGCGGCGCCGTGGCCAGTGGCTGCGCGGGATCCGGCCGGTTTCGATATGGCGGCATTCGTGACTTCTTGCTCGGCGTGCACGTCGTCAACGCCGACGGCGAATTGGTGCGCGGGGGAGGCAAGGTCGTCAAGAACGCCGCCGGTTTCGACATTCCCAAACTGATGGTGGGAGGGTTGGGCCGATTCGGCGTGATGGCGGAATTGACGTTCAAGGTCTTTCCCCGCCCTGAAACCGCCGTGACACTCGAACTGCAAACCGACTCTCTCTCCCAAGCTCTGGATCAACTCACTCGCATTGCCCTCTCACCCGCGGAAGTCTTCTGTCTCGACCTGATTCCACCCCATCGCCTGCTGGTTCGGATTGCCGGGTGGCAAGAGGCTAGCCTGGACCATGTGGCCCGTATCCGAACGCTGGTCTCCGGCGAGAGCCGACTCCACGAGGGGGAAGCGGAAGAGGAAGTCTGGAAGGATGCGCGGGAGTTCACCTGGCAGCCGGAGAACTCGTCGTTAGTCCGCGTCCCACTGCTCCCGAGTCAAATTCCGACCAGTGAAGCCTTGTTGAATGCGTTAGGAGATGCCTCCAGCCTCGCGCGCCGCTACACGGTCGGGGGGAACCTGTTGTGGGTCTGTTGGCCTGCCGATCGGCCATGGTCGGATTTGGAAAAATTCCTCCAGGAGCTAGGACGCCCAGGACAGGTTGTGACAGGGTCGATCCCGCAGGCCGAAATCGGGCTCATCCGCTCCCAGGTTTTCGCCAAGCGACTACGTGGGGTGTTCGATCCTCGGGGAAAATTTCAAAGCGAGCAACCGGCGAACTCGTGACTGAGGGCGAACTCGTGACTGAGGGCGAACTCGTGACTGAGGGCGAACTCGTGACTGAGGACGGACAGGTGACTGAAGACGGACAGGTGAAAACAATCAGCGCCGACACCTGATCAGAGCGGTAGAGAAGCATTTTTTGGACGATCAGACGAGTAATGATTCGCCATGCAACATGAGATTCCCGCCGATAAGTTGGGCCCGCAGGGGTCGGTCATGGCCGATGCCGTGCAGAAGTGCGTCCACTGTGGATTTTGCCTCCCGGCCTGTCCGACCTATCTGACACTCGGGGAGGAAATGGATTCTCCTCGAGGTCGAATCCTGCTCATGAAGAATGTCCTGGAAGGCAAGCTCGATCAGGAAGAGGCCCTCCCGTATCTCGACAAATGTCTCGGTTGCGTCGGCTGCGTCACGGCCTGCCCGTCCGGAGTTCCGTATGGGGAATTGATCACTTCTTTTCGCGGACGAGCCGAACAGACTCGGCATCGTTCGGTCTGGGATCGCCTCCTGCGTTGGTTCGTCTTGGCAACCCTCCCTTACCCACGCCGATTCGCCTGGGGTGCCCGGATGGGACGCCTCACCCGACCGCTCGCTCCACTGCTCCCTGGCCGGATGCGAACGATGCTGGAACTCCTCCCGGCTCGGCTCCCTCGGCAACAATCCCTGCCGGAAGTTACCCCGGCGACGGGAACTCGGCGAGCCCGAGTGGCGTTGCTGGCCGGTTGCGCCCAGCAAGTACTCGCGCCAGAAATCAATCTGGCGACCCTTCGCGTCCTGGCGGCCAACGGAGTGGAAGTGGTCGTGCCCCGCGGGCAAGGCTGCTGCGGAGCGTTGGCGGCCCACACGGGCGCCATGCCGCTCGCCATCCGGATGGCTCGCCGGAACCTGTCCGCTTTTCCCGAGGATGTGGATGCCGTTCTGACGAATGCCGCCGGATGCGGCTCCGGCATGCATGAGTATGGGCTGTGGCTGGCCGGGGACCCCGAAGAGGAAGCAGCTCGCCAGTTCACTCGCCGCGTGCAGGATGTCTCCGCTTTCTTGGACACGTTGGGGCTCAGGCCTTTCCCCGGCTTGCCCCAACCCGCCACGGTCGCCTACCATGACGCGTGCCATCTGGCCCACGCTCAGGGAGTCAAGGCGGCCCCGCGACGACTGCTGCAAGGACTGGAAAACCTGACGCTCGTCGACATTCCGCAAGGAGAGATCTGTTGCGGTTCGGCCGGGACCTATAACATCGAACAACCCGAAATTGCCGGGGAATTGGGACGAGCCAAGGCGAGCGCGATCCTGCAGACCGGAGCCGACTTGGTTGCCACCGGCAACATCGGCTGTCTCACCCAAATCTCGCAGCACCTTCAGCAACTTGGCCAACCCCGCCCCGTGCTGCATACCATGCAAATCCTGGACGCGGGAATTCAAGGGAAGCCGCTTCCTCGAGCCTAAACGCCGATGCGGTACGAATCCACAACGCAGTCGATCGGGGGACAATAAACATTAACTCATTCATACTCGAAGATTGATTCTGCCGTAACGCTCCTCGTGAGTACGAGTACCGTTGCACTGAGTACGAGTACGACTGTTCTGCCGAACTTTCGTACTTGCTCCGCTCCGGGCATCCGAGCCGTCACGGCTCAAGCCGATCCGGGAAGACTCTCAAGCTCGACTCGCAAATCAATCGGCTCCGAAGCGACCCGCACGGGCTCGGACGTCGTTCCGCCAGTTGTCATTCCGCCAGTTCCCGATAGGGCGGTGCCCAACTCGGCAGTGCCCGATTCGGGATGGTGTCGCGCGAATTCGCGAAAGACGTGATAGAACGAGGGGAACACGACTTGGTGATAGGCCGAACCGGCCGGCAATTGGGCCATCAATCGCCGATGGGCTTCTGGCATGTTGTGATAAGGAAGCGACGGGAAGAGATGATGAAGGGCGTGATAGCGTAGTCCGACCGGACAGATCAATTCCGTCAGCCAGCCTCCCGTGATGACCGTCGAGTCCAGGAGTTGCTCGGTATGCGACATCCGCTCCCCATTGTTGCGATACAAATGAGCGGCCAACGTTCGGATGTGATTGATGGCCAAAATCGCCGTGGCGAGACCGTAAAGCTGCAATACTCGAGTCCAGGGATTGAGCCCCAAGGCAATGAACGCAAAGATTGCCCAAGCGCGGGCCGAGCAGAGCAGGTCCATGGCCGCCCAGGCCGCGCGAGGCGCGTTGTCCGAAATGTCGCGTCGGTACCGGAAATTGATCACGAACGACGAGGCATGCTCGAGAGTCCATTGTCTCAGCGCCGGATGGAGGAAGGTGACCGGCGTCAAGAGGAACCGGAGGCAGACGACGACCGGCTGCACAAGAATCTGAGTCAAAAACAGCACCACGTCCCGCCAGGTTCCGTGTGCCAGCGGGAGATACTCGCCGTCCTTCTCAGTTCCGTAGTGATGCGTGTTATGGTGGCCGGTATGACTTTCGTAAAAGAACGAAGGGGTCAACAGGGGAATGCCCGCCAGGACATTCCACACCACCTTGAACGTCCGCATCTCGTGTCGTTTGAAGTGCACAATTTCGTGCATGAACAGACTGACTCGGTACAGCGCGAACACGGTCACCAAGAACGCCGAAACAGAAAGGAGATCAACTCGAGTCGCCTGTAAATAGATGGCCCCGGCCGTGTAGCCGACGGCCAGACTAAGCGAGAAGTCCCCCCAATAGATTCGGGCATCGGGGCGGAAGAGGTCGCTGACAATTCGCCGCGCTTCGGCGGTCGAAAATGTGGCCGTTGCTGAGTCACTCATCGTTCATTCATTCCCACGGTCAATCAACGAAGATGTAAGATGCTCTGGGTCCAACTCATCGATCCTCCGCGCCGCACCGTGTCGTCGGGCCGGTATCCCAGCCTGTCTGGGTTCCGCCGGCCCCCAACCGGATCGCGGACCTCGCCCTCTTGTTGCCACGGCGACTGGGTTCGCGTCTCCCCCGTTGTGCGGCTGGGTAGTGTTTTGATCGTGAAGCCGATTACTCCCACTCCACCAAAACTTGCTGAACTTCCCAGTTCGCCGCTCACTGAGGATGCGCAGAAGGCGTGACGCCAGTAAATTGGGCTACTTAGACATCCTAAGTCATCCATAGAAAGATTTCCATGCAAAACTCCAGACTCACGGTTTTCGGAAGGCCTATATGGGGGATATCAATATACCTTATACTGGCACTTTCGTCGGCAATCCCCAATCCGATCGGGGGACAGGCGAGAGGGGAAGAGCCCCCCCGAGTCCAAAAGGCAGCATCCTCGGGAGGGATGGTCGTGAGTGCCTCTCCCCTGGCAA